>NZ_JBSFJZ010000004.1:127021-321778 GCF_053598315.1 Streptomyces sp. NPDC001153 | reverse complement strand
GTACTGCAGGGGGGACCCTGTGGGAGAGTAGGACACCGCCGAACAATTCTTGGGAAAGGCCCACGCCGGAAGGCGTGGGCCTTTCTGCATTTCAGGACCTGCAGTACCCCGAAGGGCGGCAGAGCCACGGCGGATCAAAGCCGGCCCGCCGCCTTCAGAGCCAGGTACGCATCCGCCAGCGCCGGCGCGAGATCCTCCGGCGTCGCGTCCACAACCGTCACACCATGCCGTCGTAGCTGTTCAGCGGTGCGCTGACGCTCGCTCTGTGCCTGAGCCGCCGCTGCTGCCTCGTACACCGCCTCCGCGCTGCCCCGGGACTCTGCCATCCGGGCGATGTGCGGGTCGGCCACTGAGGCGACCAGAAGGGTGTGCCGTTGAGTGAGCTGCGGAAGCACGGGGAGCAGACCCTGCTCCACGGGTGCCGCGTCGAGCGTCGTGAGCAGCACGATCAGGGATCGGCGAGGTGCCGTACGCAGAGCTGCCGCGGTGAGGCCCCGGGAGTCGGTCTCGACGAGTTCCGGTTCCAGCGGGGCCATGGCGTTCACCAGGCCCGGCAGTACGTCTCCTGCCGACCGGCCTTGAACCAGGGCCCGTACCCGGCGGTCGTACGCCAGGAGCGCCACGCGGTCGCCGGCTCGGGAGGCCAGGGCCGCCAGGAGGAGTGCCGCGTCCATGGAGGCGTCGAGGCGTGGTGCGTCGCCCACGCGGCCGGCCGAGGTGCGGCCGGTGTCCAGGACGAGCAGGATGTGCCGGTCGCGTTCGGGGCGCCAGGTGCGGACGGCGACGGCGGACTGGCGGGCGGTGGCTCGCCAGTCGATCGAGCGGGTGTCGTCTCCGGGAACGTACTCGCGCAGGCTGTCGAACTCCGTTCCCTCGCCGCGGGTCAGCACGCTGGTCCTGCCGTCCAGTTCACGCAATCGGGCGAGTTTCGACGGGAGATGCTTCCGGCTGGTGAACGGGGGAAGAACTCGTACGGACCAGGGCAGCTTGTGGGTGCCTTGGCGGGGCAACAGGCCGAGGGGGCCGTAGGAGCGGATCGTCACGCGGTCGGCCTGGCGGTCGCCGCGGCGGGTGGGACGCAGCCGGGTTGTCACGCGTCTGCGTTCGCCCGGGGGGACGGCCAGACGGTGGCGGGAGGCCTCGATCTCGGTGCCCGGCAGCCAGCTGCTGGGCGGCCATGCGTCCCGCAGCTGTGCCCGAAGGGGGCGACGGGACGGGTTGGTGATCGTGAGCGTGACGTCGGCGGCCTCCCCGAGACGGGTGGAGGTGTCGCCGGACCGGGACAGGACGAGCCGTCGTACGGGTGCGGCGAGCGCGTAGTCGCAGGCGCAGGCGAGGGCCAGGGGGCCGTTGACCGCGAGGATGCCGGTCCAGCCGGGTTCCAGGATGCCGACGGGGATCGAGCCGAGGGCCGCGAGGAGGGCGGCGCGTCCGGTGAGTGCCATCAGCGGGGGACCGGGACGTGCGCGAGGATGGCGTTGATGACGGAGTCCGCCGTCACGCCTTCCATCTCCGCCTCGGGGCGCAGCTGGACCCGGTGGCGCAGGGTGGGCAGGGCGAGTGCCTTGACGTCGTCGGGGATGACGTAGTCGCGGCCCGTCAGCCAGGCCCAGGCGCGTGAGGTGGCCAGGAGAGCGGTGGCGCCGCGCGGGGAGACGCCGAGGGTGAGGGAGGGCGACTCCCGGGTGGCGCGGCAGAGGTCCACGACGTACGCGGTGATCTCGGGGGACACGGTCGTCTTCGCGACGGCGGCGCGGGCGGCTTCCAGGTCGGTGGGTCCGGCGACGGGGCGTACGCCGGCGGCGCGCAGGTCTCGTGGGTTGAAGCCCGAGGCGTGGCGGGTCAGGACGTCGATCTCGTCCTGGCGGGAGGGCAGAGGGATCGTCAGTTTGAGGAGGAATCGGTCCAGTTGGGCCTCGGGGAGGGGGTAGGTGCCCTGGTATTCGACGGGGTTCTGCGTCGCGGCGACCAGGAACGGCTCGGGGAGCGGGCGGGGTGTGCCGTCGACCGTGACCTGGCGTTCCTCCATGGCTTCCAGGAGGGAGGACTGGGTCTTGGGCGGGGTGCGGTTGATCTCGTCCGCGAGGAGGAGGTTGGTGAAGACGGGGCCGGGCTGGAAGGAGAACTCGGCGCTGCGGGTGTCGTAGACGAGGGAGCCGGTGATGTCGCTCGGCATCAGGTCGGGGGTGAACTGGACGCGCTTGGTGTCGAGTTCGAGTGCGGATGCCAGGGCGCGGACGAGCAAGGTCTTGGCGACTCCGGGGACTCCTTCGAGGAGAACGTGTCCGCGGCAGAGGAGGGCGACGACTAGGCCGGTCACGGCGGGGTCCTGGCCGACCACGGCTTTGGCGATCTCGGCGCGCAGGGCTTCCAGGGAGGCTCGGGCGGTGCCCGCGTCCCCGGTGGTCCCGGCGTTGTCAGTGGTCGGGTCCATCATGAACGGCGTACCTCTCCTTCGAGGGCGTCGAGTTGGTCGGTCAGTGCGATGAGGGCCGCGTCGTCGCCGGGCCGCGGTCCGAAGAGGAGCGAGTGCAGGGCCTGTTGGTCACCGGTGAGGTGTGCGGACAGGGCAGGGAGCAGGGTCTCGGGCGTGTGCGCCTGGGTGACGGGGATGCCGACCAGGGGGGCGAGGCGGATGCGGGTGGCGGAGCGAAGAGCGGCGGCCGCGCGGTCGCGAGCGTCGGCTTTGCGGTAGAGGCGGGCGCGGCCTTCGGCGGTCTCCGAGGCGCGGATCGCGACGGGGAGTTTTTCGGGCACGAGGGGGCCGAAGCGGCGTGCCCGCCAGAAGGCGGCGAGGCCCGCTGCGATGAAGAGCTGCAGGGTGCCCCAGAGCCAGCCCGAGGGGAGCAGGTCGAGGAAGTTCTTCCGGCCGCCGGTGCCGGTGGCCGAGGCGTCGGAGAGCGAGGGGAGGTACCAGACCAGATGGGGGCGCGAGCCGAGGAGTTGGAGGGCGAGCGAGGCGTTGCCCTGCTTGTCGAGGCGGTCGTTGTAGAGGATGTCGGGCGCGCCGAGCACGACGGTGTCGCCGCCCCCGGATGCCTCGGGGATGCGCAGCAGGGTGGCAAGGCGCTGGCTGGGGTAGCAGCGGTCGGCGTCGAGGCGGGTCGTGGTGTAGCGGATGCCGCCGGTGTCGGCGCTGCCCGCGCGCCGGGCCTCGGGCAGCGTGCAGCCGGGGGCGAGCGTGGTGGCGCTGCTGGTGGCGGGGTCTGCGGTGACTCCGGGCGCGAGTCGTTCCACGGAGGGGCTGCCGGCCGCGACGAGGACGGTGCGCCCGCCGGAGGTGGCGGTGTCCCTGCGCAGCTGGTCCTGTTGACGGCTCGTCAGCAGGTCGGGTACGGCGACCAGGAGCGTGGTGTCCGCTCCGGCGGCGTTGCGTGCGACGCCGAGCGTGGTGACCACACGCGTGGAGACGCCATGGCCGGCGAGGAGTTGGGCGACGGCACGGCTGCCGTAGGGGTCGGCGGATCGCGGGTCCAGTTCGCCGTGCCGGACTGTGGAGCGTACGGCCGCCATGGCGACGGCCGCCACCAGGATGAGCGCGGCGGCGAGCGCGATGCCTCGTGCGCGGGTCCACACCTGGCGGACGGTGGGCGCGGTGGAGGTGGCCGGCAGCGTGGCCTCTGCGGTCACTCGGCGGCCCCCTGGTGGGTGGTGTGGGCCGTGCTGGTGGTGCTGTGGGCGAGGGTGGGCCTGGTGCGTTCGAGGTCGTGGTCGAGTTCGGCGATGCGGTGGTACGACTGCTCGGTCGCCCTGCGTCCGCCGTATGTCACGTCGTCGAACTCGCGGGCCGCGGCCCGCAGTCGGTCGGTGTGTGCGGGCAGGGTCCGGCCGGCCTCGGCGGCCGCTTCGTCGGCGGTGCGGCCCGGGCGGACGTCGAGCAGGGTGCGCTCCTCCAGGGAGCGGACCATGGCCCGCATGCGCTCCTGCACGGCCTGGTTCCAGTGGCCCTGGGCCGCGTGTGCCTCGGCGGCCGCGCGGTGTTCGGCGGCGCTGCGGGGGCGGTCGTCGAACAGGGCGGCGGCGGTGGAGGAGGGTTGCCTGCGCGGGGTGCCCAGGCGCCACCACAGGGCGGCCAGGACTGCGACGACGAACAGGACCACGACGACCAGGCCGATCGTGCCGCCGGGTGTCGACGAGGCGGCCGAGCTGAACAACCGGTCGAGCCAGTCCCAGAACGCGTTCAGTGCGCGCTGGAACAGCCCGGGATCGTTCTCGTGGTACATCCGCTTGGACAGCTCGCGGCGAGCCGCCTCCCGCGCGGGATCGCGCGGGGTGGTCACGGGCGGCCCGTCTCCCGAGCCGCCCGCTGCGCGGACGGCCGTGTCCGCCGCGCGCAGCAGGCCTTGTACGACCGTGCCGCCGGCGCCGGACGATGCCGGCGCCGTGAGCAGTCCCCCCGTGAGACTCACCGCATCAGCTCCCCGGGACGGGGCCGGGCCCGCCGGTGCTCTGGACACCGGCGGCGCGGGCCAGTTCGAGGTCGAGGGCCTCGCGGCGGATGCGCTGGTCGATGTAGAGGAGCACGGTGACGCCCGCGCTGATCGGCAGGGTGAGCGTGGTGCCGATCAGGGCGCCGATGCCGCGGATGATCAGGGCGGTCCAGCCGATGTGTCCGCCGCTGGTGCCGAGCACGTCGCCTGTGCTGTCGCCGCTGACGGCGGCCCCGATGAGGGTGAAGGGGATGGAGATGACCGACGCGACGATGACCGTGATGAGCAGGGTGAGCAGCACGATGCCGAAGGTGCGCCACCAGGAGCCGCGGACGAGCTTCGCGGAGCGCTTCAGGGACTTCACGATGCCCTGCCGCTCCAGCATCAGGGCGGGCGCGGCCAGGTAGAAGCGGATCCCCAGCCATACCGCGACGACGGTGGCCGCGAGGAAGCCGAGGGCGAGCAGGCCGGCTCCGTCGCCGATGTTCCCGGCGAGCAGGACGAGGATGCCGGGCAGTCCGCCGGCGAGCACGACTCCGGCGAAGATCAGGCCCAGCAGCATCAGCAGTCCGAAGAGTTTCAGGATCTGCGGTCGGGATTCGCGCCAGGCCTCGCCGGCGGTGACCGACCTGCCGAGGACGGCCCGGCTGGTGATGGTCGTGAGCAGGGCGGTCAGAAGGATGATGGCGACCGTGCGGATCACCGAGACGATGCCGGTGCCGATCATGGTTTCGCGCAGGGTGTGGAGCACTTCGCCGGGGCTGGCGTTGTTCGGGTCGTTGACCGTCGGCTGGACGGTGGCGTCGTTGAGCACGAAACCCTGCAGCAGGACCATGCTGGTGTTCAGGAGAAGGGACACCGCCAGCGAGATGCCGAGGACCGTGCGCCAGTGGGTGCGCATGGTGGAGACGGCGCCGTCGAGGATCTCGCCGACGCCGAGGGGGCGCAGCGGGATGACGCCGGGCTTGGCCGCGGGCGGGGGGCCGCCCCAGCCGCCGCCCCAGGCTCCGTGACCGCCGGGGGTGCCGTAACCGCCGTAACCGCCGTAGCCGCCGGGAGGGCCGCCGTACCCGCCTCCGTGGCTGCCGGGGCCGGCGGGCGGTTGTCCGGTCCAGCCCGGGCCGGGCGGCGGGGGCGGCGGGGTCTGGTGGGGGCTGGGGGCACCGGTGGGGGCGGACCACTGGCCGGGGGGCGGCTGCTCCTTGGACCACTTCACGCCTGGGCCCTGCGTGTCGGCATCCGGCTGCGGTGCTGGTGCGGTGTCGCCGGGACGGTCGGCAGGCTCGGCGGGACCGGACGCGCCGGGTTCCCGCCCCTCGTTCGACGGGGCGGTTCCGGGCGAGGCCCAGCCCGGAGTGTCTGTCATCGAAGCTCCTTCTCGGTGCCCGTCCGCGGTCGCGGCGGCAGGTTGGCAGCCATCGTGCCATGGGGTGGTCATGAAGGGACCGGCCGCGGTAGGCGCTGGATGCCTTCAATGGTCCGCCGGATTCGGGGCAGACTGACGGCATGGCTGATCAGCAGGCGCGAACCGACGGGGACAAGCGGTCGACCGAGATACCTGCGATCCGATGGGAGGAACCACCCGAAGGCCCTGTGCTGGTGCTTCTCGATCAGACGCGGCTGCCGGTCGAGGAGGTCGAGCTGGTGTGCACGGACGCGTCGGCGCTGGTGGAGGCGATCCGTTCGCTCGCCGTGCGCGGGGCGCCGCTGCTCGGGATCGCAGGGGCGTACGGTGTCGCGCTCGCCGCCGCGCGTGGCTTCGACGTGGCCGAGGCGGCGTGGGCCCTCGAGGGTGCCCGGCCCACCGCGGTGAACCTGTCCGTCGGCGTGCGCCGGGCCCAGGCCGCGTATCAGGCCGCGCTGGCGCGGAGCGGCGATGCCACCGAGGCGGCCACGGCGGCGCTGGCCGCGGCGCGGGCGCTGCACCGGGAGGACGCCGAGGCCAGTTCCCGGATGGCGGCTCACGGACTCGCGCTGCTGGACGAGCTGGTGTCCGGCGGCGGGTACCGGATCCTCACCCACTGCAACAGCGGTTCGCTGGTGTCGGGTGGTGAGGGCACGGCCTTCGCGGTGGCCCTCAAGGCGCACCGCGAGGGGCGGCTGCGGCGGCTGTGGGTGGACGAAACACGGCCGTTGCTGCAGGGCGCTCGCCTCACTGCGTACGAAGCGGCCCGTACCGGCATGGCGTACACCTTGCTCACCGACAACGCGGCGGGTTCGCTGCTCGCGGCCGGTGAGGTGGACGCGGTGCTGATCGGGGCGGACAGGATCGCGGCCGACGGCTCGGTGGCGAACAAGGTGGGGAGCTATCCGCTGGCTGTGCTGGCGCGGTACCACCATGTGCCGTTCATCGTGGTGGCGCCGGTGACGACGGTCGATCCGGACACTGCTGACGGGGCGTCCATCGAGGTCGAGCAGCGCCCCGGCTTCGAGGTGACCGAGATCGCCGCGCCTCAGGTGCCGGTGACGGGAGCGGGAGGCGGTGTTCCGGTGGCGCCCCTGGGGACCCAGGCGTACAACCCGGCGTTCGACGTGACGCCGCCCGAGCTGGTGACGGCCGTCGTCACCGAGGAGGGAGTGGTCTCACCCGTGACGGCCGAGGCGCTTGCGGAGCTGTGCGCCGGGTCGCGCCGGGCGGCGATCAGCTGATGGGCTGATGCCGGCTCGACCGCACCCCGCGAAGAGTGACCCTGTGCCCTCCCTTTGGCCCGCTTCATGGCCGGGCTCGGCGGACGGGGGCAGACAGTGACGGCCTCGTACGACTATCGTCACCGGCCAGTGACCTCGCTCACCAGCGCCTCTGTCACTGTTACGAGAATGGGATGATGTCGTTTATGAAGGGACGAGTCCTTGTCGTCGACGACGACACCGCACTGGCCGAGATGCTCGGCATCGTGCTGCGTGGTGAAGGTTTTGAGCCGTCTTTCGTAGCCGACGGCGACAAGGCGCTGGCCGCTTTCCGGGAGACCAAGCCCGATCTGGTCCTGCTCGACCTGATGCTGCCCGGACGGGACGGCATCGAGGTGTGCCGGCTGATCCGGGCCGAGTCCGGGGTGCCGATCGTGATGCTCACGGCCAAGAGCGACACCGTCGACGTGGTCGTGGGCCTGGAGTCGGGCGCCGACGACTACATCGTCAAGCCGTTCAAGCCGAAGGAGCTGGTCGCCCGGATCAGGGCGCGGCTGCGGAGGTCGGAGGAGCCGGCGCCGGAGCAGCTGACCATCGGTGACCTGGTCATCGATGTGGCCGGGCACTCGGTGAAGCGGGACGGGCAGTCGATCGCGCTGACCCCGCTGGAGTTCGACCTGCTGGTCGCGCTCGCCCGCAAGCCGTGGCAGGTCTTCACCCGCGAGGTGCTCCTCGAGCAGGTGTGGGGCTACCGGCACGCGGCCGACACGCGGCTTGTCAACGTGCACGTCCAGCGGCTGCGTTCCAAGGTCGAGAAGGACCCGGAGCGGCCCGAGATCGTGGTGACCGTCCGTGGTGTCGGTTACAAGGCCGGGCCGAGCTGACATGTCCGGGGACAGCGCCGCTTCGGCTCCCGGCCGGTCCGGAGCCCGTCCGGGGCGGCCTGTCGGCCGGACGCCGGGTGCCCGGTTGAGGACTCTTTTCGAGGGCGGGCTGCTCGAGGGCGGGGTCCACGGCAGCCCGGTCATCAGGCTGTTCCTGCGCTGGGTGCGTCGTCCGCTGCTGCCGGTGATGCGGTTGTGGCGACGCAACATCCAGCTACGGGTCGTCGCCACGACGCTGGTGATGTCCCTGGGCGTCGTCCTGCTGCTGGGCTTCGTCGTGATCGGGCAGGTGCGCAACGGCCTGCTGGACGCGAAGGTCAGGGCCTCGCAGAGCCAGGCCACGGGCGGCTTCGCGGTGGCCAAGCAGAAGGCCGACGAGGCGGCCGGCGGCGCCGGTACCGGTGCGCCCGCCGGGAGCGGCACCGCCGACGGCACCGCGACCGCGGACGGCCGGCAGCCGCAGAACGTCATCCAGTGGATGAGCGACCTCGTGGAGTCGCTGTCCAGCGGCGGTGCGGGCGCCTTCGACGTGGTCACGCTGCCCGTCGGCGACGACAGCGGCGGCGGCCGCAGCCCGCGCGGTTCCGGGAACGTCAACCCGACCTCCAGCATCCCCGACGACCTGCGCGAACGGGTCAACAGCGGTACGACGGCCGCTCAGAGCTACGCCCGGATCGTCTACGCCAACGGCAAGGAGTCGCAGCCGGCGCTGGTCATCGGCAAGCAGCTCAACGACCCGAACGGGCGGCCGTACGAGCTGTACTACCTCTTCCCGCTGACCCAGGAGGAGAAGTCCCTCAGCCTGGTCAAGGGCACGCTCGCGACCGCCGGGCTGTTCGTCGTCGTCCTGCTCGGCGCGATCGCCTGGCTGGTGGTGCGCCAGGTGGTCACGCCGGTGCGGATGGCGGCCGGGATCGCGGAGCGGCTGTCCGCCGGGCGGCTGCAGGAGCGGATGAAGGTCACCGGTGAGGACGACATCGCCCGTCTGGGCGAGGCCTTCAACAAGATGGCGCAGAACCTCCAGGTGAAGATCCAGCAGCTGGAGGACCTGTCGCGGATGCAGCGCCGGTTCGTGTCGGACGTCTCGCACGAGCTGCGCACCCCGCTGACGACCGTCCGTATGGCCGCCGACGTCATCCATGAGGCGCGTGAGGACTTCGACCCGGTGACCGCGCGCTCGGCCGAGCTGCTCGCCGACCAGCTGGACCGGTTCGAGTCGCTGCTCGCGGACCTGCTGGAGATCAGCCGTTTCGACGCGGGAGCGGCGGCGCTGGAGGCCGAGCCGATAGACCTCAGGGAGGTCGTCCGGCGTGTGGTCAGCGGTGCCGAGCCGCTCGCCGAGCGCAAGGGCTCCCACATACGCGTGGTCGGCGACCAGCAGCCCGTCGTGGCCGAGGCCGACGCCCGGCGTGTCGAGCGGGTGCTGCGCAACCTCGTCGTCAACGCCGTCGAGCACGGCGAGGGCAAGGACGTCATCGTCAAGCTCGCCGCGGCGGGTGGCGCGGTCGCCGTCGCGGTGCGCGACTACGGCGTGGGACTCAAGCCGGGCGAGGCGACGCGGGTCTTCAGCCGCTTCTGGCGGGCGGACCCGGCACGCGCGCGTACCACCGGCGGTACGGGCCTCGGGCTGTCGATCGCCCTGGAGGACGCGCGGCTGCACGGCGGCTGGCTGCAGGCCTGGGGCGAGCCGGGCGGTGGCTCCCAGTTCCGGCTGACGCTGCCCAGGACCGCCGACGAGCCGCTGCGGGGCTCGCCGATACCGCTGGAGCCCAAGGACTCGCGCCGCAATCGCGGCCTCGACGAGGCCGGTCTGCCCGGCGGAGGCGAGGAGAAGCGGGCGACCGTTCCGGTGCAGCCCAGCGGCGCCCAGGCGTCCGCGCTGCCGCCGCGCGCCCCGATCGCACCGCGGCTGGCCGCTGCCGCGCCCGCCGCCGACCCGGCCGCACTGCCCGGCAACGGCAACGGCGCGCGCGTGGTGCCCCGGCCCACCGCTGGCGCACGGCGCGCGGAAGACGGGCCCACCACCCGTCCGGCACCCGGCGCGGGCGCGGCCCGGCCGGACACGGCAGACACGCAGGACTCGACCGAGCCAGGGGAGGCATTTCGTGGGCGCTGACCGCAGGGGGGGCGCCCGGCCCCGGCCGGGACGCGCGGTGGCGTACGCAGCCCTGGGGGCCGTACTGCTGGCCGGGTGTGCCTCGATGCCGGACAGCGGGGATCTGCGGAACGTGGAGTCCACGCCGCGGCAGGACACCGGGGTCCGGGTGTTCGCCATGCCGCCGGCCGAGGGTGCCGGGCCCGCCGAGATCATGCAGGGCTTCCTGGAGGCGCTGACCAGCGACGACCCGGCGTACGACACGGCCCGCAAGTACCTGACGTCCGATGCGGCGCGGGTCTGGCGGCCGGAGCAGTCGACCACGGTCCTCGCCAACGGGCCGAGCATCGAGCCGGACTGCCGGGCGGGCAGCGGGCGCGAGACGGCCAACAGCGTCACCTGTGTCCTCGCGGGCAGCATGGTGGCGACGGTGGACTCCCAGCAGGCGTACGAGCCGGCCGGCGGCTCATACCAGAAGAAGGTGCACCTCACCCGGGACCCCAAGAACGGGCAGTGGCGCATCGACGCGCTGCCCGACGGTGTCGTCATGGGCAAGTCGGACTTCCAGCGCAACTACACGTCCGTCGACAAGTACTACTTCGCCTCCGACACGACGGTCGGGTCCACGGGGGAGCCGGTGGCGGTCGCCGATCCGGTGTTCGTACGCAGCAAGGTGGACCCGATGACGCAGATCGTCCGCTCGCTGCTGACCGGTCCCACGCGCTGGCTCGGGCCGGTCGTCAGGTCCAGCTTCCCGACCGGTACGGCCCTGCAGAAGGACGTGTCGGGGCTGGCGCCGGACGACCAGAACAAGCTGACCGTGCCGCTGAACCTCAAGGTGTCCCAGGTCGCGGCGACCAAGTGCACCGAGATGGCGACGCAGCTGCTGTTCACGCTGCGGAACCTGGCGCCGACGCTGGAGTCCGTCGAGCTGCAGGGCGTCGGCGGCCACCGGCTGTGCGACCTGAGCGAGGAGCGCGCCGAGGCCATCGCGTGGCACGGATCGGCCAAGAGCCCCGAGAACCTGTACTACCTCGACGGCAAGCACCGGCTGGTCCGGATGCCGACCGGGAGCAGCACCACCAGCGCCGTACCGGTGCCGGGTCCGCTGGGCGAGGGCGGCAAGGCCCTGGAGTCGGTGGCGGTGTCGCGGGACGAGCACAGCGCGGCCGGTGTCGGTGACCAGGGCAGGTCGTTGTACGTGACGTCGCTGGCGTCCGGCGGCTCGCTGGGGCAGGCACTGGTGACCAGCCAGGGCGCGACCCCGGACGGGCGGCTGACGACACCGAGCTGGGACGCCCGCGGCGACCTGTGGGTGGCCGACCGGGACCAGCGCCGTCCGCGCTTGTACGTCCTGCAGCAGGACGCCGCCAAACCGGAGGAGGTCGCGGTCCCGGACCTGCCCGGGCGGATCACGGACGCGCGGGTCGCCGCCGACGGGGCGCGGATCGCGCTCGTCGTGGAGAAGAAGGACGGTACGCAGTCCCTGCTGATCGGCCGGGTCCAGCGCGACGACGGCACCGGGCAGGGCACGTCGGTGGTCGAACTGCGGTCGGCCGCGCCCGACTTGGAACAGGTCAGCGCCTTGTCGTGGGCCGGGGACAGCAGGCTGCTCGTGGCCGGCCGGGAGCAGGGCGGCGTGCTGCAGATGCGATACGTCCAGGTCGACGGCTCGACGCTCGACGGTCCGGCGCCGGGTGCGCTCACGGGCGTGAAGTCGATCGCCGCGTCCGAGGACGAGCGGGTGCCCCTGGTGGCCTACTCGCAGGACGACGGGATCGTACGGCTGCCGTCCGGGGCGCAGTGGCAGAAGGTGGACAAGGACGGGACGGCGCCGATCTATCCGGGCTGAGCGTCGCCCGCACGTCTTCCCCCGGGTGGTCGCATACCGCCCGTCTACCGCCCGTCACCCGTGTGGGTGACGGGCGGTCTGCGTTCCGCCGGGTTGTCCACAGGGCGTTTTCCACAGGGGTGGCCGGGTCGCTTCCGCCTTGGCACAGTGGTGGACATGCGGGGGTGGTGGCAGGACCTCACCGACCTGGTGCTGCCGACCGACTGCGCGGGCTGCGGAGCACCTCGTACGGTGCTCTGTCCGCGGTGCCGGGGCGCGCTGTACGGCCGCGCGCCGCGGCGGGTGCGGCCGGTGCCGGAGCCGGCCGGGCTGCCGGTGGTGCATGCGGTGGCTCCCTACGCGTCGGAGGTGCGCACGCTGCTTCTCGCGCACAAGGAGCGGGGCGCGCTGGCCCTCGCGGGAACCCTGGGCGCGGCCCTGGCGGGAGCCGTCCGGGCGGGGCTCGGTGGGAGCGGTGCCGGTGGCCCTGCCGGCGTCGGTCCCGGTGCGGGCGCCGGCCGCGGGGCCGTGGCCGGCGCTTCCGGGCCCGTGCTGCTCGTGCCCGTGCCCTCCGCCCGGTGGGCCGTGCGGGCGCGTGGGCACGATCCGGTGCGGCGGATGGCGCTCGCGGCGGCCGGGGAGCTGCGGCGCACCGGGACGCCGGCCAGGGTGGCGGCCGTGCTGCGCCAGCGGCGGCCGGTCGCGGACCAGGCCGGGCTGGACGCGCGGCGGCGCCTGGCGAACCTCGCCGGCGCGCTGGAGGTGACGGCGGGCGGCGGTCGGCTGCTCGGCGCGGGCCAGGTGGTGCTCGTCGACGACCTGATCACGACGGGTGCCAGCCTCGCGGAGGCGGCGCGGGTTGTCCGGGAGGTGGCAGAGGAGCGAACTGGAGTGAGAACAGTCGTGTACGGGGCCGTAACTCGGGAAGGAAGGGATGAACGACGGATCGGAGCACGGTGGGACGGTACGAAGTGGGTGCATGGTGCACCGGAAAAGACGGCCGTGAACACGCTTCGGCATGCGCTCCATGCGGCCGTGATCGCCGCACCGCCGGATTCTTTCGAAATAAACAGGAACTGACCGCCGACCTGCATCGTTGCAGGTCGTGAGAGGGGTAATTCACCTGAACGGAGGTACGCGGGAGTAGAGGGTGACGACATCCGTCCGGGCGAGATATGTTCGGTTGTGAGGAAAGGCGCAGGCCACACCTCTCATATCGGAATGCCGTGCCATGGGTTTTCGGCAATCACCCGTGGCGGTGGGGTGGAGATCTCGCCCTTGGGGGAGGAGGAGGTGGAAGTCACCGAGTCCGAGGTCCGGTGCTCACCGGATCTGGTGCAAAAGGGAGATGCTCCGCCGATGGAGCGGAGCGATCCGGGAACGGAGTTCTGCGTGGACATCGTCGTCAAGGGCCGCAAGACCGAGGTGCCCGAGCGGTTCCGCAAGCACGTGGCCGAGAAGCTGAAGCTGGAGAAGATCCAGAGGCTCGATGCCAAGGTGATCAGCCTCGACGTCGAGGTGTCCAAGGAGCCCAACCCCCGACAGGCCGACCGCTGTGATCGAGTGGAGATCACGCTCCGCTCCCGCGGTCCGGTGATCCGGGCGGAAGCGGCGGCCAGCGACCCGTACGCGGCACTCGACCTGGCGGCGGAAAAGCTGGACGCCCGGCTGCGCAAGCAGCACGACAAGCGGTTCTCGCGCCGTGGCGCACGCCGGATCTCGGCGGCCGAGGTCCCCGACCACGTTCCGGGCGCGGCGACGCTGAACGGCAACGGCCTCCTCGTCGAGGAGGAGGAGACGGACGGAGTGCCGACCAAGAAGATCGGCTCGCTGGAGGTCAAGGGCGAAGGCCCCCTCATCGTCCGCGAGAAGACCCACGTCGCCTCCCCGATGACCCTCGACCAGGCTCTCTACGAGATGGAACTGGTCGGCCACGACTTCTACCTGTTCGTCGACTCCGAGACCAAGGAACCGAGTGTCGTCTACCGGCGGCACGCCTACGACTACGGCGTCATCCACCTCAGCACGGACCCGATGGTGGCCGAGGCGCAGCCCCCCGCGGCCGGAGGCACGCTCGGCGGCTGAGCCATCCGGCCCATGTCGAGCCGGTGCCCCTGGAAGCGCGTGTGCGCCCCCAGGGGCACCTGTGTGCGACCAGTTCACGCCTCGCCCGTCGCCCCGGTGTCGCCCGGGCATGAAATCATGGCCGGACCGGCCCAACCGGTGGGCCGCTGCCTTGGGTTGGCGATGGCACAGGACCACCAGGCCACAGCCTTCAGGGGGAGGAACGATGGCGGACACCTTCGGACCGATGCGGGACGAGGATGGCGACGACGGTGTCACCGGCATGGGCCCGGATGCCGGCTCCTCACGCGCCGAGCCGATCAGGGTCCTGGTCGTGGACGACCACGCCCTCTTCCGGCGCGGCCTGGAGATCGTGCTCGCGGCCGAGGAGGACATCCAGGTCGTCGGCGAGGCCGGTGACGGGGCCGAGGCCGTGGACAAGGCCGCCGACCTGCTGCCCGACATCGTGCTGATGGACGTCCGCATGCCCAAGCGCGGCGGGATCGAGGCCTGCACCTCCATCAAGGAGGTCGCCCCCAGCGCCAAGATCATCATGCTGACGATCAGCGACGAGGAGGCCGACCTCTACGACGCGATCAAGGCGGGCGCGACCGGATACCTGCTCAAGGAGATCTCCACGGACGAGGTGGCGACCGCCATTCGCGCGGTGGCCGACGGACAGTCGCAGATCAGCCCGTCCATGGCGTCCAAGCTCCTCACCGAGTTCAAGTCGATGATCCAGCGCACCGACGAGCGCCGGCTGGTGCCCGCGCCCCGGCTGACGGACCGGGAGCTGGAGGTCCTCAAGCTCGTCGCCACCGGGATGAACAACCGGGACATCGCCAAGGAACTGTTCATCTCCGAGAACACCGTGAAGAACCACGTCCGCAACATCCTGGAGAAGCTCCAGCTGCACTCCAGGATGGAAGCCGTGGTCTACGCGATGCGGGAGAAGATCCTCGAGATCCGCTGAACAGCGGTCGTACCGGCCGTGTCGGCTAGGCGAGGGTGCGGGCGAGCTCCCTTGCCAGGGGCTCGCGCAGGCCGGGCGCGTCCACCTGCTCCACGCGGACGTCCGTGCAGTTCACCCAGGTCGCGGCCTCGATCAGGGCCTGGGCGACCGCCGGGACCGCCTTCGGGCCGTCCAGGGTGACCTGTCTGGCCACCAGCGTCCTGCCCTCTCGTGCCGGGTCCACCCGCCCGACCAGCCGGCCGCCCGCGAGCACCGGCATCGCGAAGTAGCCGTGGACCCGCTTCGGCTTCGGCACGTACGCCTCCAGGCGGTGCGTGAAGCCGAAGATCCGCTCTGTGCGCGCCCGCTCCCAGATCAGCGAGTCGAACGGCGACAGCAGGGTGGTGCGGTGTCGGCCGCGCGGCGGTGCCGAAAGGGCCGCCGGATCGGCCCAGGCCGGCTTCCCCCAGCCCTCGACCTCGACCGGCACCAGACCCGAGTCGGCGATCACCGCGTCGACCTGCTCGCCCTTGAGGCGGTGGTAGTCGGCGATGTCCGCGCGCGTGCCCACGCCGAGGGACTCACCGGCCAGCCGGACCAGGCGGCGCAGGCACTCGGTGTCGTCCAGCTCGTCGTGCAGCAGCGGGTCCGGGACGGCGCGCTCGGCGAGGTCGTACACCCGCTTCCAGCCGCGGCGCTCGACGCACACCACCTCGCCGTACATCAGCGCGCGCTCCACCGCGACCTTGGTGCCCGACCAGTCCCACCAGTCGCTCGTCCTCTTGGCGCCGCCCAGCTCCGTGGAGGTCAGCGGGCCCTCCGCGCGCAGCTGCTTGATGACCTGGTCGTAGACGCCCTCGGGCAGCTTGTGGTTCCAGTGCGGGCGGTCGCGGTAGGCGCGGCGGCGGAAGGCGAAGTACGGCCACTCCTCGATGGGCAGGATGCACGCCGCGTGCGACCAGTACTCGAAGGCGTGGGCGCCCGTCCAGTAGGCGGCCTCGACCGCTTGGCGGCCGACCGCGCCGAGCCGGGCGTACGGCACGAGTTCGTGGGAACGGGCGAGGACCGAGATCGTGTCGAGCTGGACCGCGCCGAGGTGGCGCAGCACGCCGCGGACACCGGCCCGCCGGTCGGGCGCGCCGAGGAAGCCCTGGGCCCGCAGGGCGATACGGCGGGCGTCGTCCGCGGTGAGGGTGGTGGTCGGGCGCGGAAGGGTCGTCATGCCCCGGACGATAGAGGGTGCCACTGACAGCCCGCGGTGAGCTGGGCGGATGCCCGGAAGGTGGCCTGGGCAGGTCGCCGGAAACGGTGGGCGGAGGCCGGACGGCGGGCTGGGCGGACGCGCGCAGGCGGTCAGGAACGGGCGGGCAGGTACGGTGCCGTGGACGGCAGGCCCAGGTCCGAGGGGAGCAGGGAGCCGACCCAGCAGTCCCGGCGCACTCCCTTGTTGTTGATCGCTGAGCGCAGGACGCCCTCGATGGTGAACCCCGCGCGTTCGGCCACCGCGCGGGAGGCGTGGTTGCCGACCTCGGCGCGCCATTCGACCCGGTCGACGCCGATCCGGGTGAAGATCCAGCGGCAGGCGGTGAGCGTGGCCTCGGTGACGTAACCGTGGCCGCGGTGCTCCTTGGCCGCCCAGAAGCCGACCTCCGCCACGCCGAGCGAACGCATGGTCAGACCGAGCATGCCGGCGAGTTCCCCGCCGGTGAGGAACACACCGAAGGTGAACATCGAGCCCTGTGCCCAGCCGTCGGGGACCAGCTGCTCGGTGAAGCCGCTCGCGTGCTCGGGCAGATACGGCGAGGGCACCGTGGTCCAGCGCTGGATGTCGGGGTCCTGGGCGGCGTCGTGGACCGCCTGGGTGTCGTGCGGGCCGACTGTACGCAGGACCAGGCGGTCCGTGGTGAGAGTGACGGGTTCCATCGGCTGATTGTGCTCGTGGGACCGCAGCCGGGCCATCGATTTTCGCTATACGTGAGCGCGTGATCACATTTCGCGCAATTCATCGCGGCGATGCGGCACTATCCGTGTGCGCCGTGCGTTGTCCTGGATGAACAGCCGTCGGGTGGCCAGGCCTCCCGGCCCAGCCGGGTCCTCGCATACGATGGCCGTTGCTCAGTACGTCAAATGGAAACCGACCGTCCCAGGCCCGACCGGCAAGGAGACAAGCCCCCGTGTCCGTCCTCTCGAAGATCATGCGTGCAGGCGAAGGCAAGATCCTGCGCAAGCTGCACCGCATCGCGGACCAGGTCAACTCCATCGAAGAGGACTTCGTGAACCTCTCCGACGCCGAGCTGCGGGCCCTCACCGATGAGTACAAGCAGCGGTACGCCGACGGTGAGAGCCTGGACGACCTGCTCCCCGAGGCGTTCGCCACCGTGCGCGAGGCCGCCAAGCGCGTCCTCGGCCAGCGGCACTACGACGTGCAGCTGATGGGCGGCGCCGCCCTCCACCTCGGCTATGTGGCCGAGATGAAGACCGGTGAGGGCAAGACCCTCGTCGGCACCCTGCCCGCGTATCTGAACGCCCTGTCCGGCGAGGGCGTCCACATCGTCACGGTCAACGACTACCTGGCCGAGCGCGACTCCGAGATGATGGGTCGCGTCCACAAGTTCCTGGGCCTGAGCGTCGGCTGCATCCTCGCCAGCATGACCCCGGCCCAGCGCCGCGAGCAGTACAACTGCGACATCACCTACGGCACGAACAACGAGTTCGGCTTCGACTACCTGCGCGACAACATGGCGTGGTCGCAGGACGAGCTGGTGCAGCGCGGCCACAACTTCGCCATCGTCGACGAGGTCGACTCCATCCTCGTCGACGAGGCCCGTACGCCGCTGATCATCTCGGGCCCGGCCGACCAGGCCACCAAGTGGTACGGCGACTTCGCCAAGCTGGTCACCCGCCTCAAGCGCGGCGAGGCCGGCAACCCGCTCAAGGGCGTCGAGGAGACCGGCGACTACGACGTCGACGAGAAGAAGCGCACGGTCGCCATCCACGAGGCCGGCGTCACCAAGGTCGAGGACTGGCTGGGCATCGACAACCTCTACGAGTCGGTGAACACCCCGCTCGTGGGTTACCTGAACAACGCCATCAAGGCCAAGGAGCTCTTCAAGCGCGACAAGGACTACGTCGTCCTCGACGGCGAGGTCATGATCGTCGACGAGCACACCGGCCGTATCCTCGCCGGCCGCCGCTACAACGAGGGCATGCACCAGGCGATCGAGGCGAAGGAAGGGGTGGACATCAAGGACGAGAACCAGACGCTCGCCACGATCACCCTGCAGAACTTCTTCCGCCTCTACTCGAAGCTGTCCGGCATGACCGGTACGGCGATGACCGAGGCCGCCGAGTTCCACCAGATCTACAAGCTCGGCGTGGTCCCGATCCCGACCAACCGGCCGATGGTCCGCAAGGACCAGTCGGACCTGATCTACCGCACCGAGGTCGCCAAGTTCGAGGCGGTCGTCGACGACATCGCCGAGAAGCACGAGAAGGGCCAGCCGATCCTCGTCGGCACGACCTCCGTCGAGAAGTCGGAGTACCTCTCGCAGCAGCTCAGCAAGCGCGGCATCCAGCACGAGGTGCTGAACGCCAAGCACCACGAGCGCGAGGCGTCGATCGTCGCCCAGGCCGGCCGCAAGGGCGCGGTGACCGTCGCCACCAACATGGCCGGTCGTGGTACGGACATCAAGCTCGGCGGCAACCCCGACGATCTCGCCGAGGCCGAGCTGCGCCAGCGCGGCCTCGACCCCGAGGAGCACATCGAGGAGTGGGCCGCGGCCCTGCCCGCCGCCCTGGAGAAGGCCGAGCAGGCCGTCAAGGCCGAGTTCGAAGAGGTCAAGGCGCTCGGCGGCCTCTACGTCCTCGGCACCGAGCGGCACGAGTCCCGGCGCATCGACAACCAGCTGCGCGGTCGTTCCGGCCGTCAGGGCGACCCGGGCGAGTCGCGCTTCTACCTCTCCCTCGGCGACGACCTGATGCGCCTGTTCAAGGCCCAGATGGTCGAGCGCGTGATGGCCATGGCCAACGTGCCGGACGACGTGCCGATCGAGAACAAGATGGTCACGCGCGCGATCGCGTCCGCGCAGTCGCAGGTCGAGCAGCAGAACTTCGAGACCCGTAAGAACGTTCTGAAGTACGACGAGGTCCTCAACCGGCAGCGCGAGGTCATCTACGGCGAGCGCCGGCGCGTGCTGGAGGGAGAGGATCTGCAGGAGCAGATCAAGCACTTCATGGACGACACGATCGACGCGTACGTCCAGGCGGAGACCGCCGACGGCTTCCCCGAGGACTGGGACCTGGACCGGCTGTGGGGTGCCTTCAAGCAGCTCTACCCGGTGAAGGTCACCATCGAGGAGCTGGAGGAGGCCGCCGGCGACCGGGCCGGTCTGACCGCGGAGTTCATCTCCGAGTCCATCAAGGAGGACATCAACGAGCAGTACGAGGCCCGGGAGGCGCAGCTCGGCTCCGAGATCATGCGTGAGCTGGAGCGCCGGGTCGTGCTGTCGGTCCTCGACCGCAAGTGGCGTGAGCACCTCTACGAGATGGACTACCTCCAGGAGGGCATCGGCCTGCGCGCGATGGCGCAGAAGGACCCGCTGGTCGAGTACCAGCGCGAGGGCTTCGACATGTTCACCGCGATGATGGACGGCATCAAGGAGGAGTCCGTCGGCTACCTGTTCAACCTGGAGGTCCAGGTCGAGCAGCAGGTCGAGGAGGTCCCGGTCGAGGCCGCGGAGCAGGTCGGCGAGGGCGTTCCGGAGACGGTTCCGGCGCAGGCCGGGGCGCGTCCGGAGATCCGCGCGAAGGGACTGGACGTTCCGCAGCGGAGGGATCTGCACTTCTCGGCGCCGACCGTGGACGGTGAGGGCGGCATCGTGGAGCGCGACCTGGAGGACGACGAGCCGGTGCGGTCCGAGGCGGACGGGCTGACGCGGGCCGAGCGGCGGCGGCAGGCCAAGGGCGGGCGGCGCCGCAAGAAGTAGCGGTTGCCTGCGGCGCTTCAGCCGGTTGTGAAGGGCCGGGTTCCTTTGGGGGCCCGGCCCTTCTGCGTTGCTTCCGTCAAGCCGCTGGGGGTTGCGAATGGGTGCCGGCTCAGGGCCGCGGCTGGTGGCGGGGGCCGGTTTCCACCGCTGTGCAGCGCCAGCGGCGGTCCTGGCCGCGTTCCAGGCGGAAGGCCAGGGCGCGGAGCTGGTCGCCGGCGGCGATGCGGGCGAAGACCTCGAGGGCGCCCTCGCTGGGGACGTAGTAGCCGATGTCGTGGACGACGGGGCGGCCTCCGCGCGTACGCAGGGGGCTGCGTTCGGCGAGGCGGGTCAGGTCGTCGTAGGCGCGGCCGGCGGTGTGGCGGAGCATCCAGTGGACGGGCCGCTGACCGCTCAGAACGGCCAGCAGACGGTCGGCGAAGAGGTCGGTGGGGCGTACCGCAGGGAGGGCGGCCTCCGGCGCTGTAAGGGCCGTACCGGCGTTTCCGGGGGCGGTCGGCGGCAGGTCGTGCCTGCCCCTGACGGACGGCTTCCGGGGCGGGGCGCCGCCCGGGCGGCGCGTGTCGTGGCGGGTCGGCGGGCGGTGGCGCGGGTGGGGGGTGCGGTTCGTCGCCTTGGGCGCGGTGCGGCTCATGACCTTGTTCATGGGGTCCCCGTTCGGCCGGCCCGGTGATACCGGGCGGTAACTCGCTGGTGGGGATCTTGTACGGGGGCCGGGAGCGGGGAGGCAAGGACGGCGGGGCGGGCTCGCACGAGGCGGGAAGGTTCACCTATCCGAGGGATGCCGGGTGCGTCGGTTCCCGAGGTGCGGCGGGTGCACCGGGTGAATGCGCGGCCTGGAATGGACGGCTCCCAGAGCCTGGACACAGACCCGAAAGGGGACGGGCGCACGTATCCTGAAGGCCCTCCGGGAGTCGCCGCAGCCGGCCTTCCCGGGGCCTCAGCGGAGCCTTTGAGCAGGAAAGAGCGGCCAGTATGCGCGTCTACGTCCCCCTGACCCTCCCCGGTCTCGCCGAGGCGCACAAGACGGGTGAGCTGGGGACCGGCCCCTTCCTGGCCTATGCCGTCACGCCCGCGCTGCGCGAGTGGTATCTCTCCGAGGACATCGAGGAGCTGGAGTACGCGGCGCTCAGCCGGGCCGCGCTGGCCTCGCTGCGGCTGCTGGCGGCGGATCCGGGTGCGGTACGGCGCCGGGTCGTGGTCGCCGTGGACGTGGCGGACGGCGCCGTGAGTGTCGACCCCGACCGCGGGCTGGACCCGTCCGCGCTCGGCGAGGTGACCGTGACGGCGACCATGCCGCTCGCCAAGGCGGCCGCGGTGCATGTCGACGCCGATGAGGCGGAGCAGGACGTGGCCGCGGCGGCGGACGCGCTGGAGGCGGCCGACGGCGGGGACGACGACGCGCAGTTCGTCGTGGACGGCGCGGACGATCACGAGCTGCTGTGGTACGCCACGCAGGAGATCCCCAACCTCGTCGGACTCGCCTGACCCGGTCTGACCTGGGCGGATTCACCGGCCGGCCTCGTTGTCAGTGGGGGCGGGTACGGTTTTTGGCATGGGGATGCAGGGGAACGCGCACATCGTCTGGGACTGGAACGGCACGTTGTTCCACGACAATGACGCGATCATCGGGGCGACGAACGCCGCCTTCGCCGAGCTGGGGCTCGAGCCGATCACGCTGGAGCAGTACCGGTCGCTGTACTGCGTGCCGGTGCCGAAGTTCTACGAGCGGCTGATCGGCCGGCTGCCGACCGACGCCGAGTGGGAACTGATGGACGAGGTCTTCCACCGGTACTACGCCGAGCACCGGGCGCGGTGCGGTCTGACCGAGGGGGCGGCGGAGTTGCTCGCGGGGTGGCGGTCGGCGGGGCACAGCCAGTCGCTGCTGAGTATGTATGGGCACGAGGAACTGGTGCCGCTCGTGCGGGGGTTCGGGATCGAGGCGCACTTTCTGCGGGTCGACGGGCGTACGGGGCCGTCCGGGGGGAGCAAGGCCGCGCACATGGTGCGGCATCTGGAGGCGCTGAGCGGGGTTGTGGAGCCCGCGCGGACCGTGGTGATCGGGGACGCGGCGGACGACGCGGTTGCCGCGCGGGGTGCGGGGGCGCGGGCCGTGCTGTACACCGGGGGGTCGCACAGCAGGGCCAGCCTCGAGGACGTGGGGGTGCCGGTGGTGGACACGCTGGCCGAGGCGGTGGAGGAAGCGCAGCGAATAGCGGCGTAGCCGCAGGTGCCGGTTGTTTGGTGACCGGTGCTCCGGTGCCGGCGGTCTGTGCCGTGGCGAGGGCGGTTCCGTCTGGCGGCGCCGGTCGGGCGTGGGGTGTCGCCGCTGGGCGACGGTGTGTTTCGCGTGCCGACGTCCACCGCCCAGCCGTGCCGCCCCTGGCGGCACGACTGCCCGTGGCCGGCGCGGGTCCGCAGGTGCGCCGGCCCGGTGATGCCGTGGGCGGGCAGCCGTGCGGTCGGCCGTCCTCCTCAGCTCACCGGTGCCTTGGAGCGCAGTACCCGGAGGAACTCGCGCATCCAGGCCGGGTGGTCGGGCCAGGCCCGGGAGGAGACCAGGGTGCCGTCGACCACGGCTTCGGTGTCCTGGAAGCTCGCTCCGGCCGCCTGCATGTCCGGCTCCAGCGCGGGGTACGCCGTGACGCGGCGGCCGCGCAGGCTGTCGATCGCCGCGGTGAGCAGCGGGCCGTGGCAGATCTGGGCGACCGGCCGGTCGGAGTCGAAGAACGCCTTGAGGATCTTGCGGAGCTCGGGGTCGTTGCGCAGATACTCGGGAGCCCGGCCGCCGGGGATGACGAGGGCCGCGTACTCGCCGGGGTCCACGTCGGCGAAGGCCAGGTCGGCGGGCCAGGTGTAGCCGGGCTTCTCGGTGTAGGTGTCGTAGCCGGGTTCGAAGTCATGGACGACGAAGCGGAGCGTCTTGCGGGAGGGGGCCGCGATATGGACCTCGTAGCCTTCCTCGCGCAGGCGCTGGTACGGGTAGAGGACTTCCAGGGACTCCGCCGCGTCGCCGGTGACGATCAGGATCTTCGCGGGCATGTCGGCTCCTCCGGGTACTCCGGTGCTCGGTGCTCCTGCACTCCTGGGGCACTCCTGGTCGGGACGCACTGTCCCTGGGCAACGTGCCAACACCGGGCGTGCTTGCCAAGGGGGGCCGTCGCGGTTCCGGTCCTCGGCCGAGCGCCGGGGCCCCACCTGGTGGCAGGGTGCCCTGTTCTCAGAGTGCGGTCAGGGTCCCACCGGCGCGACCGGACGCCCGCCGTCACCTGGTCCGCCACCCACCCCGGTCGGCCCCGCCGCCCCCGCCGCCCCCTTCCTCACGTCAGCCCCGCCGACTCCGGAAGCCCCAAGCGCCCCGACAGGAGCCATATCCATGCCACAGCCACTTCGCCCACATCAACCTGCAAGCTCACAAACACCCCGAACCCCACCCGACCGAATACGCCACCACCCCCGGCCCCGCCCCTGTGCAGAACGTCAAACTTCACCCCTCGGTTTTGTACACATACGGCTCATGACGGGCCCCCGGTGAGGAGCGATAGCCTTGTGGCGTGATCAGCGCGATATCTCGCGGGGGCGATCCTGCTCCTGCCCTGCGCCCGGGTTGCACGGAACACCTCCGTGACCGGGCGGCGGTCGCTGGTCTTCGCGGGCGGGACGGGGCCGCAGGAGCCTCCGGGACGCCGAGGACAACCCTGGACACGGCGGCGCAGAGAGCAGCGTCACACCCGACGGGCGTGTCGAGAATGGCCGAATTCCTCCCGCTCATCTCACCTCACGGCATAGCGTCGATGCGGACCGGACACCCCGGGCCGTGGCGTCGAGCCGGAGGGAAAGAGACCGTACTTCCTTCTACGTCACGCAACGGCGCGCGACAGGAGTCAGAGGACAATGCAGACCAAGCTGGACGAAGCCAAGGCCGAGCTGCTCGAGAGGGCCGCCCGGGTAGCTGAGAACAGCCCGGTCGGGGGGCACCTACCGACCGGGACCGAGGGCGAGGGCTCCCCGGACACCCCGGACAGCGAGTCCATGCTCGCGTTCCTCCAGCGCTACTACCTGCACACCGCCCCGGAAGACCTCGCCGACCGCGACCCGGTCGACGTCTTCGGCGCCGCGGTCTCGCACTACCGTCTCGCCGAGATGCGCCCCCAGGGCACGGCGAACGTGCGGGTCCACACCCCGACCGTCGAGGAGAACGGGTGGACCTGCAGCCACTCGGTCGTGGAGGTCGTCACCGACGACATGCCCTTCCTCGTCGACTCGGTCACCAATGAGCTGACCCGGCGCGGGTGCGGCATCCATGTCGTCGTCCACCCGCAGTTCGTGGTCCGGCGCGACCTGACCGGCAAGCTGATCGAGGTCCTGCCGACCCCGCCGAGCGGTGACCTGCCGCACGACGCGCACTTCGAGTCCTGGATCCACGTCGAGATCGACCGGGAGACCGACCGCGCCGACCTGAAGCAGATCACCGCCGATCTGCTGCGCGTGCTGTCCGACGTGCGCGAGGCCGTCGAGGACTGGGAGAAGATGCGGAGCACGGCGACCCGGATCGCCGACGAGCTGCCGAGCGAGCCCGCCCCGGGCGACCTCCCCCGGCCCGAGGTCGAGGAGGCCCGCGAGCTGCTGCGCTGGCTGGCCGACGACCACTTCACCTTCCTCGGCTACCGCGAGTACCAGCTGCGCGAGGACGACACGCTCGCCGCCGTGCCCGGCACCGGTCTCGGCATACTGCGCTCGGACCCGCACCACGCCGAGGACGAGCAGCACCCGGTCAGCCCCTCCTTCGAGCGGCTGCCGGCCGACGCCCGCGCCAAGGCCCGCGAGCACAAGCTGCTCGTGCTGACCAAGGCCAACAGCCGCGCCACCGTGCACCGGCCGTCGTACCTGGACTACATCGGCGTCAAGAAGTTCGACGCGGACGGCAACGTCGTCGGTGAGCGGCGCTTCCTCGGGCTGTTCTCCTCCGCCGCCTACACCGAGTCCGTGCGCCGGGTCCCCGTGATCCGCCGCAAGGTGGACGAGGTGCTGGAGCGCGCCGGGTTCTCGCCCAACAGCCACGACGGCCGCGACCTGCTGCAGATCCTGGAGACCTACCCGCGCGACGAGCTGTTCCAGACGCCCGTCGCCGAGCTGCAGTCCATCGTCACCAGCGTCCTGTATCTGCAGGAGCGGCGGCGGCTGAGGCTCTACCTGCGGCAGGACGAGTACGGCCGCTACTACTCGGCCCTCGTCTACCTCCCGCGCGACCGCTACACCACCGGTGTCCGGCTGCGGATCATCGACATCCTCAAGGAGGAGCTCGGCGGCGTCAGCGTCGACTTCACCGCCTGGAACACCGAGTCGATCCTGTCCCGGCTGCACTTCGTCGTCCGCGTCCCGCCGGGCACCGTGCTGCCCGAGCTGTCGGACGCCGACAAGGACCGTATCGAGGCCCGCCTGGTCGAGGCCGCCCGGTCCTGGGCCGACGCGTTCGCCGAGGCGCTGACCGCAGAGTGCGGCGAGGAGCGCGCGGCCGAGGTGCTGCGCCGCTACAACCACGCCTTCCCCGAGGGCTACAAGGCCGACCACACCCCGCGCGCCGCGGTCGCCGACCTGGTCCACCTGGAGCAGCTCAGCGAGGACAAGACGTTCAGCCTGAGCCTGTACGAGCCGGTGGGTGCCGGGCCGGAGGAGCGCCGGTTCAAGATCTACCAGAAGGGCGGCACCGTCTCCCTTTCCAAGGTGCTGCCGGTGCTCAGCCGCCTCGGCGTCGAGGTCACCGACGAGCGGCCCTACGAGCTGCGCTGCGCGGACCGCACCACCGCCTGGATCTACGACTTCGGTCTGCGCATGCCCAAGGCGGTCGGCGGCGACCACCTCGCCGACGACGCGCGCGAGCGCTTCCAGGAGGCCTTCGCCGCCACCTGGACCGGCAAGGCGGAGAACGACGGCTTCAACGCCCTGGTGCTGAGCGCCGGGCTGACCTGGCGGCAGGCGATGGTGCTGCGCGCCTACGCCAAGTACCTGCGGCAGGCCGGTTCGACCTTCTCGCAGGACTACATGGAGGACACCCTCCGCAACAACGTCCACACCACGCGTCTGCTGGTCTCGCTGTTCGAGGCGCGGATGTCGCCGGACCGGCAGAAGGCCGGCCTGGAGATCACGGACGCCCTGCTGGAGGAGCTGGACGCGGCCCTGGACCAGGTGGCGAGCCTGGACGAGGACCGGATCCTCAGGTCCTTCCTCACCGTCATCAAGGCGACCCTGCGCACGAACTTCTTCCAGGAGGCGCTCGGCGGCAAGCCGCACGACTACGTCTCCATGAAGTTCGACCCGCAGGCCGTCCCGGACCTGCCGGCGCCCCGCCCGGCGTACGAGATCTGGGTGTACTCCCCGCGCGTCGAGGGCGTGCACCTGCGCTTCGGCAAGGTCGCGCGCGGCGGTCTGCGCTGGTCCGACCGGCGTGAGGACTTCCGTACCGAGATCCTGGGCCTGGTCAAGGCGCAGATGGTGAAGAACACCGTCATCGTGCCGGTCGGCGCCAAGGGCGGATTCGTCGCCAAGCAGCTGCCGGACCCGGCGGTGGACCGCGACGCCTGGCTGGCCGAGGGCATCGCCAGCTACAAGACGTTCATCTCGGCGCTGCTCGACATCACCGACAACATGGTCGCCGGCGAGGTCGTGCCGCCGCAGGACGTGGTCCGGCACGACGGCGACGACACCTACCTCGTCGTCGCCGCCGACAAGGGCACCGCGACCTTCTCGGACATCGCCAACGGGGTCGCCGAGAAGTACAACTTCTGGCTCGGCGACGCCTTCGCCTCCGGCGGCTCGGCCGGCTACGACCACAAGGGCATGGGCATCACCGCGCGCGGCGCCTGGGAGTCCGTGAAGCGGCACTTCCGTGAGCTGGGCGTGGACACGCAGTCCGAGGACTTCACGGTCGTCGGCATCGGCGACATGTCCGGCGACGTGTTCGGCAACGGCATGCTGCTGTCCGAGCACATCCGCCTGGTCGCCGCCTTCGACCACCGGCACATCTTCATCGACCCCACCCCGGACGCGGCCACCTCCTACGCCGAGCGCCGCCGCCTGTTCGAGCTGCCCCGCTCCAGCTGGGCCGACTACAACACCGAACTGCTGTCGGCGGGCGGCGGGATCTTCCCGCGCAGCGCCAAGTCGATCCCGGTCAACGCCCACATCCGCGAGGCCCTCGGCATCGAGGGCAAGGTCGCCAAGATGACCCCGGCCGACCTGATGAAGGCGATCCTGCAGTCCCCGGTGGACCTGCTGTGGAACGGCGGCATCGGCACGTACGTGAAGGCGTCGGCGGAGTCCAACGCGGACGTCGGCGACAAGGCCAACGACGCCATCCGCGTCGACGGCGCCGACCTGCGGGTCAAGGTGGTCGGCGAGGGCGGCAACCTGGGCCTGACCCAGCTCGGCCGGATCGAGTTCGCCATGCACGGCGGCAAGATCAACACCGACGCGATCGACAACAGCGCCGGCGTGGACACCTCCGACCACGAGGTGAACATCAAGATCCTGCTGAACGGCCTGGTCGCGGACGGCGACATGACCGTCAAGCAGCGCAACAAGCTGCTCGCCGAGATGACCGACGAGGTCGGCGCGCTGGTCCTGCGCAACAACTACGCGCAGAACACCGCCCTGGCCAACGCCCTGTTCCAGGCCAAGGACATGCTCCACGCCCAGCAGCGGTTCATCCGCCACCTGGTGCGCGAGGGCCACCTGGACCGGGCGCTGGAGTTCCTGCCGGCCGACCGCCAGATCCGTGAGCGTCTCGCCCAGGGCCAGGGCCTGACCGGTCCCGAGACGGCCGTCGTGCTGGCGTACACGAAGATCACGGTCGCCGAGGAGCTGCTGCACACCTCGCTGCCGGACGACCCGTACCTGCGCACCCTGCTGCACGCCTACTTCCCGACGGCGCTGCGCGAGCGGTTCGCGGACGCGATCGACAACCACCCCCTGCGCCGTGAGATCACCACGACCGTGCTGGTCAACGACACGGTCAACACGGGCGGTACGACGTATCTGCACCGTCTGCGCGAGGAGACCGGCGCCTCCCTGGAGGAGATCGTCCGCGCCCAGACCGCGGCCCGCGCGATCTTCTCCTCGGCACCGGTGTGGGACGCGGTGGAGGCCCTGGACAACAAGGTCGACGCGGCCGTCCAGACCCGGATCCGGCTGCACTCGCGCCGACTCGTCGAGCGCGGTACCCGCTGGCTGCTCAACAACCGGCCGCAGCCGCTGCAGCTCGCCGAGACGGTCGAGTTCTTCGCCGAGCGGGTCGAGCGGGTCTGGCAGGAGCTGCCGAAGCTGCTGCGCGGCGCGGACCTGGAGTGGTACCAGCACGTGTACGACGAGCTGTCCGCGGCCGGTGTCCCGGACGAACTCGCCACGCGCGTGGCCGGTTTCTCCTCCGCCTTCCCGACGCTGGACATCGTGTCGGTGGCCGACCGCACGGGCAAGGAGCCGCTCGACGTCGCCGAGATCTACTACGACCTCGCCGACCGGCTCAACATCACGCAGCTGATGGACCGCATCATCGAGCTGCCCCGTGCCGACCGCTGGCAGTCCATGGCCCGCGCCTCCATCCGCGAGGACCTGTACGCGGCGCACGCGGCCCTCACCGCGGACGTCCTCGCGGTCGGCAACGGCACCTCCACTCCCGAGCAGCGCTTCAAGGCCTGGGAGCAGAAGAACGCGCCCATCCTGAGCCGGGCGCGCACCACCCTGGAGGAGATCCGCGGTTCGGAGACCTTCGACCTCGCCAACCTGTCGGTGGCGATGCGGACGATGCGGACGCTGCTGCGCACGCACTCGTAGCCGTACGAGAGTGGTACGACAGTGAGGGCATAGCCGTACGACGGTGAGAGCGCCCCGGGCCGACGACAGAGCGGACCGGGGCGTTCCGTTTCTTGCCGACCCTTAGCCAAAAACGATCAGCGAATTTACCGTTTCCTGCTAATCGATGGCCTTCGGATAGGGTCGGCGCTGTGACTGTTCAACTCACCGAGATCACCGAGACCCGCCCGGCAGCGCCCCCCGCGCCGGCTCCGGCCCGGCGGCCCGTCAAGCGGGTCGTGCTGGAGGTCGTGAAATTCGGGATCGTCGGCGGCAGTGGGGTCCTCGTCAATTTCCTGATCTTCAACCTGCTGCTGCACGGCCTGGGTTGGCAGGCGATGACCGCGACCGTCCTGGCCAGCTGTATCGCCATGGCGACCAATTACCTGGGCTTCCGCTATTTCGCCTATCGCGACCGGTCCTCGCGCACGAGCAGTCAGATCACCCTGTTCTTCGTCTTCAGCGGCCTCGGTGTCGTGATGGAAATCGGCCTGTTCTGGGTCGGTTACCACGGTCTCGGCCTGCACAGCGTGCTCGCGTCGAATGCGGCGAAGGCCGTGTCGATCGTGCTCGCCTCCGCCTTCCGCTTCCTCGTCTACCGCACTTGGGTGTTCCAGCAGGATGCACACCGCACCGCCTGATACTGATCCGGTGAGCCGTACACCGTCCCCGCCGAGCGCCGCGCGGGCCGGCCGCGCCCTGCCGCAGGCCGCCGCCGCGCTCGTCGTCGTACTGCTGCTCCTGGTGATCGTCCGCCTGCCCTGGGCCGGCGACCTCGGCATGCACGCGGCCACGGTCCAGCGCCTCAGCCACAACCTGTTCCACCCCGGCAACCCGCTGGTCGACGCGGACACGCCGAGCCCCTACTAC
Organism: Streptomyces sp. NPDC001153; assembly: GCF_053598315.1. Lineage (NCBI taxonomy): Bacteria > Bacillati > Actinomycetota > Actinomycetes > Kitasatosporales > Streptomycetaceae > Streptomyces > Streptomyces sp. NPDC001153. The sequence goes on along the minus strand of NZ_JBSFJZ010000004.1, from coordinate 292,192 downwards.
TCGCCGTGGATGCTGGTCCTGGGCGTGGTCGCCAAGCTGACCGGCCTGTCGGTGTTCGTGGTCCTGCGGCTGGCCGCGCTGGTCGGCCTCACCCTGCTGGTCACCGGCGTCTGGCGGTACGTCCGCACCCTGTCCCCGCACCGCGCGGCCCCCGCCCTGGCCCTGCTCAGCCTGCTCTTCCTCTGGGGCACGGTGCTGTTCAACTGGTCCGGCTTCCTGGGCCTGAACTCACTCGCGCTGACGGTGTCGTACCCCAGCGCCTTCGCGCTCGGCCTCACCTTCCACTTCTGGGCCTGGGTCACGCGGGCGACGCGGGAGGAGACCGCGTGGGGAAGGTGGCTGTGGCTCGGTGTGCTGTGGGCACTGATCCTGCTGTGCCACCAGTTCACCGGCGTGGTGGCCTCTCTGGGCGCCCTGGCGATGGTGATCGCGGCGCGACCGACCCGCCCGGTGCTGCTGCGACTGTCCGCCGCGCTCGCCCTGGGCCTGCTCCTGCTGTGGCTGTGGCCGTACTACGACTTCTTCTCCCTCTTCTCCGCCGGCGCGGACCTGGAGGCCATCCACAAGCCGCTGTACGAGGACCTGGCCGCACGGTTCGGCCTGGTGCTGCTCGGGGTGGCGGCGCTGGTGCTGCGCTTCCGCCGCGACCGCTGGGACCCGCTGGTCCTGTTCTTCGCCCTCGGCGTGCTGGTGTTCGCCGCGGGCGGGCTGTCCGGCCACTACTCCTGGGGCCGCGCCCTGCCCGCCGCGTTGATCCCCGCGCAGCTCGCGGCCGCGCTGGAGGTCGTCTCGGCCGGGCGGCGGGCCGTACGGGTGGGCTGGGCCTGTGTGCTGGGTGCCGCCCTGCTCGTCGGCGCCTGGACGCAGGCCGGGACGCTCGGTTATGTGACCGGAAGGTCGGCACTGCCTTCGGCCGTCGCGTCGAAGTACCACACGCCGTGGGTGGGGTACCGCTGGATCACGCCGTGGGTGAAGTACGGGGACGTGGTGATGGCCGGGACGACGCCGGCTCGGCAGATCCCCGCGTACGGGCCGTACACCGTGGCGCCGGGCTATCCGGATGTGTTCCTGCCGGACGCCGCGCGGCGGGAGGATGCGGTCACCCGCTACTTCGCCGCGGGGACGTCTGCTGCCGACCGGGCCGGGATTCTGCGGGAGTACCGCGTGAAGTGGGTCGTGGGCCCGAAGAGCCTGGCGGGACCGGGGCTTCGGAAGGTGACCACGGGCCCGGAGAGTCAGATCCTGTACCGAGTGGTGCCCTGAGCTGTCGCCGGACGGGGGCGTGTGCGCTTGACCGGTTCCTGCGGTCGGTGACCTTCGGGAGATCAGGTACTACGCCGTCGGGCTCGGGGTGCCTGTCCGTGGAACCCGGCCCAGTCCACCGCCCGCCCCGCGCCGGATGGCTGTCCGCTGACCGGACCGGGACTGCTCTGCGCGGGTGCGGTGCTCGCCGCGGCCACCCGCGGCAGGGTCACCCACGCGCCTGACCGAGCGGCCGCGGACACCTCTGGCGCCGCTCAGCCACCTTCACTGAAGGCGGCTGAGCGGCGCCAGAACACGGCCGTCCTCACCTCAGCACGCTCGTCACCAGCTTCGCCGCCTTGCGGACGCGCGGGCGGGCGATCTTGCGGATGACCGGGCGGATGACGCTTGCCGTCACGCCGACGGGATTCCAGCGGACCTGCAGCCGGCCCGGGTTGCGCCCCTCGGGTTCGACGGTGACCTCGTGCGGGGCCGCGCCGGAGCGGTAGTCGATGCGGGCGGTGAGGGTGGGGAAGGTGAGCGGGGCCAGCAGGAGGCCGGCGTTGGACAGGCCCTGCTGCTGGAGGCGGACCAGGGGGTGGCGTACACCGGCGAAGCCCTGCAGGGGGAGCGGGGCCTCGGTCAGGTCCAGATGGACCGTGCCCTCGAACAGGCCGGGGCGGACCGGGTCCAGACGGAAGGGGACCGTCATCCGGCGGTTGCCGGGGGAGAGGAGCAGGCCGGCTCGCTGCGGGCCGACCGGCAGGCGCAGACCCGGGTCGTACGTGCGCACGGCCAGGGTGAGCGAGGCGCCGGGGCCGGGAGTCAGCTCCGTGATCTCGTGGCGGAACTGCGCGCTCGGGAACGGACGCGTGTCCAACTCCAGGTCGGACACCTCCAGTTCGCGCCGGGCGCGGTCGGAGGAGGGCACGCTGTCGCCCCAGTACGGGACACCGGAGGCGTCGGCCGTGACCTGCCGCGGTGCCACCCCGTGCCCGAGGCCGCGGGCCGCGAGCCGGACGTCGTCCAGGCGGCCTTCCCGCAGCAGCTCCAGCACCACCCGCTCGGGGCGGGGCAGGCGCGCGTACGCACCCGGGGACAGCGTCTCCAGGTACGGGTTCATGATGTCGGCGAAGGCGGTCAGCCACTCCTCGTCCCGGTAGGGCAGGTCGCCCGCGTACATCCGGAAGTCGTGCTTGAGGAACTTGAAGTCCTTGTCCTCGCGCAGCCCCGCATGCCCGCTCTCCACCAGGAAGTCGTCGATCAGACGCTGGACGTGGACGCGGTCGCGGACGTTGGTGACCTTGTGCCGCTGGTTCGAGATCGAGGCCGAGGCCGCCGCCGCGAACGGGTCGATGTACCAGACGTACACCGGGTCCGGGATGATCGTGAACGCCCGTGCCAGGCAGTACGCCTGCGCCGAGAACAGCTGGTCCTCGTAGTGGATGCCCTCCGGGAAGCGGAGTTCGTGGCGGTCCAGGAAGGAGCGGGCGTACATCTTGCTCGTCGACAGGTGCTCGAAGAGCAGCCGCGGGTCCTCCTCGATGCCCTGCACCGTGCGGCGCTCGGCGACGAGGTGCGGCATCCACGTCGAGCGGCGGCCGGTGTCCTCGCGGTGCCGGCGCACCGCGCCCATGGTGAAGTCCACCTCGCGCTCGCGGTGCGCGGCGAGCAGCAACTCGACCGCGCGGGGCGGGAGTTCGTCGTCGCTGTCGAGGAACATCAGGTACGGCGCCCTGGCGATCTCGATCGCGCGGTTGCGCGGGGCGCTGCAGCCGCCGCTGTTCTCCGGCAGGCGCAGGTAGCGGACGCGGGCGTCCTCCGACTCCAGCCGGCGCGCCACCGCGGGCGTGTCGTCCGTGGAGTGGTCGTCGCTGATGATGATCTCGATGTTCGCGTGCGTCTGCGCGCGCAGCGAGGCGACCGCCCGGGGCAGGCGGGCGGCGTCGTTGTAGACGATGACCGTCACCGTCACGTCGGGGGTCGTCATGCCGAGGCCTCCTCGGGGGTCGGGGCGGGGGTGCGTTCCTCGAGCGGGATCACCGGTGGCAGTGACTCCTCCGGTTCGCCCAGGAACACCCGTCGTACGACCCGCTCGGCGGCGCGGCCGTCGTCGTACTCGCAGAACCGGCGCCGGAAGGCGGCCCGTGCCTTGGTCGCGCTCTCGTCACGCCAGGCGCCGGAGGCGAAGATCTCCGTCAGCTCCTCCTGGGTGCGGGCGACCTGGCCGGGGTGGTCGGTCATGAGGTCGAAGTAGACGCCCCGGGTGGTCCGGTAGGTCTCCCAGTCGTCGGCGTAGACGACGATCGGGCGGTCGAGGTTGGCGTAGTCGAACATGATCGACGAGTAGTCCGTGACCAGCGCGTCGGCGGCCAGGCACAGCTCCTCCACGGGGTCGTAGGAGGAGACGTCGATGATCCGGCCGGAGCGGCGCAGGCCGGTCAGCGGGGAGGCGGCGCCGCCGTAGAAGTAGTGGGCGCGGACCAGGAGGACCGTGTCCTCGCCGAGGCGGTCGGCGAGGGCGGCGAGGTCCAGGCGCGGGGTGAAGCCGGCCTCGTAGTCGCGGTGCGTGGGCGCGTAGAGGACGGCCGTCTTGCCGCGCGGGATGCCGAGGCGCTCGCGGGCGGCGCGGACGTCGGCGGCCGTGGCCGAGTAGAAGACGTCGTTGCGCGGGTAGCCGTAGTCCAGCGAGGTGTAGCGGGCCGGGTAGGCGCGCTCCCACATACGGGTGGAGTGGCTGTTGGCGCTGACGCTGTAGTCCCACTTGTCGATGCGGGCCAGCAGGGCGTCGAAGTCCAGGCCCTTGGCGGCGGCCGGGTGCTCCATCTGGTCCAGGCCCATGCGCTTGAGCGGGGTGCCGTGGTGGGTCTGGAGGTGGATCGCGTCGGGGCGCTTGACCACCGCGTTGGGGTAGTTGACGTTGTTGACCAGGTACTTGGCGGTGGCCAGCGTCTCCCAGTAGCGGCGGGTGCCGGGGATCACATGGTCGGTGCCGGGCGGCAGCAGGGCCTCGTTGCTCTTCGACACCACCCACACCGGGCGGATGTGCGGGGCGAGTTCGCGGAGCTTCGCGGCGATCGCGGCCGGGTTGCAGGCCACTCCGCGCTCCCAGTAGGCGGCGAACACGGCCAGGTTCGGGTCGACCGGGCGGGTCAGGGCGCGGCGGTACTGCTGGTCGCGGAGCTTGGCGCCGACCTGCTTCTTGCGGGTCCGCACGGCCTTCTTGGCGGCGCGGCGGGTGCGGTTGGCGGCCTGGAACGCGCGGTACTTGGTGTACGCGCCCTCCTCCAGCAGGGAGTGCCGTACGCCCTCCACACCGGCCGGGCGCTCGTGGTTCTCGGGGCGCCAGCGGACCGCGGCGAGGGAGGCCCGGCGGAAGAACTCGCGGGCCACCGCGTCGGGCAGGTTCTCGCCGGCGAAGGTGCGCACGAGGTCGCGCATCATCAGGTCGTACAGCACCCCGCGGGCGGCGCGGCGGTCCTTGGCGAGGGCGAGCAGCGACTCGTAGCGCTCGATCAGCTCGAACCGGTCCTCGGGGGCGAGCGGCGGCAGGCTCTCGGGGCGCAGTTCGCGGCTCTCGTACGCCGCCTGGTTCAGGCAGGCGACGCGGCCGGCGTGCAGCAGGGCGGCGTACGCGGCCTGCGGCTCGTCGTCGGTGGTCAGGCGCTCCTCGTGCGCCCGCCAGAACTCGGCGCGCAGGGCGCGGTTGCCGAGCAGCGGGGTGAGGCGCAGCAGGTCGGCGGCCTCGTCCAGGGGCAGGCTCTCGCGGCCGACGGCGGCGAGGAGCCGGCCGTCGCGGGAGGGCGTGGCGGCGGTCTGCCAGGTGGTGGTGGCGTGGTCGAAGACGAGTACGTCCACCCCGGCGCCGTCGGTGGCGTCCAGCTCGGCGGTCCGCTCGGCGATCAGCCGGGCGGCGCCGGCCGGCAGGCTGTCCTTGGCGTGGACGAAGTGCAGCCAGCGGCCGGTCGCGCGGGCGGCGCCGGCGGCCCGGGCCGCCGCGTCACCGGTGCCCTCCGGCAGCGGTACGACCACCGTCTCGGGGGCGTGGCCCTCGGCCGTCTCCCGCGCCCAGTCGCCGACCGCGGCGACGACGACCTCGGCGTCGGGGAGCGGGCGGGCTTCCAGGGAGTCCAGCAACTCCGTCAGATGCCCCTGTGCGTTCGGTCCGTAGACGATGACGCTGAGTTGGGGCATCGCAGTGGACTCCTTCGGTTGATCGGGGGATCACCCTTCATAACATACTGTTACTAAGCGGATGAAAGGGATAATGGCGTTCAGAGTAAGAACGGCCCAAGGAGGAAGAGGGCGTTCCGTGGCCTACGGTTTCCCTCTCGGTAACTTTAATGCCGTCTTCTTACTCCGGGCTCCCTCAGGCCGCCTTGTCGGGTGTCGGCTTCTTCTTCGTCGTCTTGTCGCTCTTGTCGCCGCTGAAGGCCTCGTACTCCTTCATGACGTCCTCGGTCGGCCCGTCCATGCGCAGCTCGCCGCGCTCCAGCCACAGGGTCCGCTCGCAGGTGTCGCGGATCGACTTGTTGTTGTGACTGACCAGGAAGACCGTACCCGCCTTCTCGCGCAGCTCGCGGATGCGTTCCTCGGAGCGCATCTGGAACCTGCGGTCTCCGGTGGCCAGCGCCTCGTCGATGAGGAGCACGTCGTGGTCCTTGGCGGCGGCGATGGAGAAGCGCAGCCGGGCGGCCATACCGGAGGAGTACGTGCGCATCGGAAGGGTGATGAAGTCGCCCTTCTCGTTGATCCCGGAGAAGTCGACGATGTCCTCGTAGCGCTCCCTGACCTCCTCGCGGGACATGCCCATGGCGAGGCCGCCGAGCCAGACGTTGCGCTCGCCGGTGAGGTCGTTCATCAGCGCTGCGTTGACGCCGAGCAGGGAGGGCTGGCCGTTGGTGTAGATATGGCCGTTCTCCACCGGGAGCACGCCGGCGATCGCCTTGAGCAAGGTCGACTTGCCGGAGCCGTTGGTGCCGATCAGGCCGACCGCCTCACCCTTGTAGGCGACGAACGAGACCTTCTTCACGGCGTGCACCTCGCGCACGCCCGCCGCCTTCTCGGCCTGCTTGCGGCGCAGGATGCGGTTGAGGGCGGCTGTGGCGGAGCCGCGGCCGGATCCGGTGCCGTGGACGCGATAGACGATGTCGACGTTGTCGACGACGATGGTGGGGATCTTCTCGGTGGGGGTCTGCTCAGCCACGGCCGTACTTCTCCTCTGCCTTCCAGAAGTAGATGAATCCGCCGATGCCGACGACCACGGCCCAGCCGATGGCCGTCGGCCACACGTGCGGGGGCAGCTGCTTGGCGTGGAAACTCTTGATCAGGGCGAATCGCATGAGGTCGATGTAGACGGCGGCCGGGTTGGTCTCGAGCAGCGTCGTGACGATGTGCGGCAGGTGGTCCTTCTTGGTGAGCTTGCTGATGCTCCACATCACACCGGACACGTACATCCAGGTGCGCAGGATGAACGGCATCAGCTGGGCGATGTCCGGGGTCTTGGCGCCCATCCGCGCCATGATCATCGCCATGCCCGCGTTGAACAGGAACTGCAGGATCAGCGCGGGGATCACCAGGAGCCAGCCGACGGTGATCGGCAGGCCGAAGCAGAGCAGGATGACGACCAGCGCGGCCATCGAGAACAGCAGCTGCTGGAGCTGCTGGATGCAGAAGGAGATCGGCAGCGCGGCCCGCGGGAAGTGCAGGGCGCGCACCAGGCCCAGGTTGCCGGAGATCGCCCGGGTGCCGACCTGGATCGAGCTCTGCGTGAACGTCCACACGAACACGCCCGTGACCAGGAACGGGACGTAGTCCGGGACGCCCTTCTTGGTGCCGAGCAGCACACCGAAGATGAAGTAGTAGACCGCCGCGTTCAGCAGCGGGGTCATGACCTGCCAGACCTGGCCGAGCTTGGCCTCGCTGTACTGCGCGGTGAGCTTGGCGGTGGCGAAGGCGGTGATGAAGTGGCGCCGGGCCCACAGCTGGCGGACGTACTCCGGCAGGGAGGGGCGGGCACCACTGACCGTCAGGCCGTGGCGGGCGGCCAGTGCCGCGAGGTCGTCGTCGGCCGGGGCCTGGGTGGGGGGCGGTGTGTCGAGGACCTGGCTCACATCCGCTGCTTTCGCTCGGGGGAGGGGGTGGCGCGTCCGGCTGGGGGGCCGGGGCGCGTCGTCGGCCCGTCGTCCGACGTGCGTTCGTTTCCTTACGCTTCTCTTCACGTTCTCTTACGTCGGAACGGGACCGTATCGTCGCATCGTGAGAGTAGAACCAATCGACGTCGGAACGCAACCGTTTCGTCGTAACGCCCTATGCTGTGGGTCATGACGACGAACGCCGACGAGCCCGCGACGCGCCCGCGCCGCCGGACCCCTGCCGGGGCCGCCGTACTCCGGGAGGATGTGACCGAAGCCATCCGGGCGGCGGTCTTCGAGGAACTCGCGGCCGTCGGCTACGCGCGGATGTCCATCGAGGGCATCGCGCGGCGGGCGGGGGTGGGCAAGACCGCGGTGTACCGGCGCTGGCGTTCGAAACTGCACCTGGTCCTCGACGTCGTGTCGGCCATGGCGGTACTGGGCCTGCCGGTCCCCGACACGGGCTCCCTGGAGGGCGACCTCCGCCTCCTGTACGAGGTAACGTCCCGCGCCCTGCGCCACCCGGTCGCCTCGCAGATCATCCCCGACCTCCAGGCGGAGGCGGCTCGCAACCCCGACATCGCCGACGCCTTCCAGAAGGCCCTGCGCGACGGCCAGGAGGGCGTGGCCAGCAAGATCGTGGCGGCGGCGGAGCAGCGCGGGGAGGTGCGGACGGGCCTGGACCCCGACCTCGCGCTCGACCTGATCTCCGGCCCGCTGTACTGGCGCGCGGTGGTCATCCGCTCCCCGAAGCTGCCGAAGGGCTACCTGGAGAAGCTGGCCCGGGCTACGGCGGGGGCGCTCAAGGCGTTGTGACGGGGCCTGGCGTTGCGGCTGGGCGGGGGCGACGCCGTCGCCAGTCGGGGGAGAGGACAGCGCCGCCGTGCCCTCCCACGCCGCGGCGTCGCCGTGGGTGAGCGCGGAGAGGCGGCGGGCGGCGTCCCTGGTGGGCTCGCGGCCGTCGCGGGCGAAGTGCACCGCCGAGGGGCCGCTCGCATCAGCGCGCCGTTTCCTGCCGCCCGTCGGCCGACCTGGAGGTGCAGGGGGCGGCCGTGTCCCAGGGGGCGCCGCCGGTCAGGACGGCCTCCGTATGGAGGCCGATGTCCTTCGGGCCGGCCGCGGCCCAGCGCAGGAAGCGGCGGAAGACGTCCGGCAGGTCCAGACCGCCGTGGTCCAGCAGGGACTCGGCGGCCGGCACTGCCATCCGGGTGTCGTCCGTCGCCTCGCCCGGCTCCCAGGGAAAACGGGCGGAGAAGGCACCCTCGGGGCCGAACCCGAAGGGTGCTCCGAGCGCGTCGCCGACGGCGGAGCCTACGACCGGGCCGCCTCCGGGTGGTGGTGCACCCAGCCCTCCCAGGCCGAGGTGATCATGTCCTGGACGTCGTACTTGGCCTGCCAGCCCAGTTCCGTGGCGATACGGCTGGCCGAGGCGACGACGCGGGCGGGGTCGCCGGGGCGGCGCGGGGTGACGGTCGGCGCGCGGTCGTAGCCGGTGACCGCGTTGATGCGGTCGACCATCTCGCGGACCGACACACCCTCGCCGCGGCCGATGTTGAGGGTCAGGTCGGTGCCGGGGGAGGAGGCCAGGGCGCGGGCGACCGTGACGTGGGCCTCGGCCAGGTCGACCACGTGGATGTAGTCGCGCACGCAGGTGCCGTCCGGCGTCGGGTAGTCGTCGCCGAAGATGCGCGGAGACGCGCCCTCGGTGAGCTTCTCGAAGACCATGGGGATGAGGTTGAAGACGCCGGTGTCGGCGAGTTCGGGGGCGCCCGCGCCCGCCACGTTGAAGTAGCGCAGGGACGCCGTGGACATGCCGGTCGCCCTGCCCGTCGCGCGGACCAGCCACTCGCCGGCCAGCTTCGTCTCGCCGTAGGGGGACATCGGCAGGCAGGGGGTCTCCTCCGTCACCAGGTCGACGTCCGGCATGCCGTACACGGCGGCCGAGGAGGAGAAGACGAAGGAGGGGATCTCCGCCCGCGTCACCGCCTCCAGCAGGACCCGGAGGCCCTCGACGTTCTCCCGGTAGTAGTGCAGCGGGAGCTCCACCGACTCGCCCACCTGCTTCTTCGCCGCCAGATGCACGACTCCGCCGATCTCGTGCTCGGCGAGCGTGCGGGCCACGAGCTCCGCGTCCAGGACGGAGCCCCGGACCAGGGGGACCTCCGCCGGGACGCGCTCGGCGACGCCCGTGGACAGGTCGTCGTAGACGACCGTGCGTTCGCCCGCCTCGGTCATCGCCCGTACGACGTGTGCCCCGATGTATCCGGCACCGCCGGTGATCAGCCAGGTCATTGCGGCCGTCTCCTCGTCAGTTGGCCCGTTCAGCCGCTCGGTGGAGCGCGGGCGTCTTTCAGTGAAGCAGTGGGCGTCCCGCCGGGTCAGCGGGCGCCTCGGTGAATCAGCGGGCGTCTCAGTGAAGCAGGCGGCGGAGTCTGCTGCGCGCCACCTGCATCACCCCGCGCACGCCGGTCGCCACACGCACGGCCAGCGCGCCGGAGTGCGTGGTGTACGGCTGCACCAGGAGCACACCGCGCCGCGCGCTCGGGACGGCGCGCCGGCGCAGCCGGCCGGCGCCCGTCAGGGCGTGCGCGGTCACCTCCCGCCGGGTGCCGTCGGCGAAGTGTACGGTCAGCCGCAGGTCCCAGGTGCCGGCGCCGAGCCCGGCCAGGTCGACGGGCAGCGCGGCCGACCAGCTGTCCGCGCCGGCCTTCGCGCCGGTCTCCGAGCCGGTCCCCGCCCCGGAGGGCGTGAGCCGGACCGTCGTGTGCCCCCGCGTCCGGTCGTCGTCCCGGGACCGCCACTCGACGTCCACCTCGCGCGGGCCCGCCTCGGCCAGCCTGCCGTAGAGCTCGTGCAGTCGCAGGCGGAGCAGCGAGGCACGCGGGCGTGGCAGCAGTTCCGCGTCGACCGCGAGCGGGAGGAGGCCGGTGGGGCGGGCCAGGAGCGGTGTGAGGGTGACCTGGGGGAGGTCGGCGGACCAGACCGGCACGCCGTCGGGGGTGCGGGCGTAGGAGGGCAGCAGGCGCGCCGGGCGGGCGGCCAGCTCGCGCAGCCGGGGCAGGTCGCGGGGCTCGGGCGACTCCAGGACGACCCGCGCGATCAGCGGGCCCGGGGCGCCCGGGTTCAGCTCCCAGTCGGTGGCGTCGTAGCGCGCGAGACACTCCCGGGTGTGCGCCCACCACGCACGCTGGTAGTGCGCGTCGCGCAACCCCAGCTCGCGCGCGTACATGCGCACCTCGTGGTCGAGGAACTTGGCCCGCGCCGCCCGCGCCAGCTCCTTGTGCCCGGCACTCAGCAGGATCTCGTACGCCAGCGCGCACGCCTCCACGCGCGCCTTCCAGTTGTCGATGTGCTCCCGGTCCAGCGAGAGCGACAGCTGCTCGGCGGCACGGCGCACATGCCACACGTACACGAGGTCCGGGACGACCGCGATGCGCGGGTCGGCGGCCAGTACGCGCGCGGTGAAGACGATGTCCTCGTAGAGGAAGCGGCCCTCGGGGAAGCGGATGCGCTGCTCGCGGAGGAAGTCGGTGCGGTACAGCTTGTTGACGCACAGCGTGTCGTGGACCAGGCGGGGCTGCTGCGTGGGGCGCGCGAGAACGGTGTGCGCCGTGTAGAGGGGCGCCTGCCAGGGTTGTTCGCGCCCCGAGGGCAGCTCCCGGCGCACGCACAGCCCGCTCGCGACCTCGGCGTGCGCCCCCGTGGCCGCCGCCAGCAGCGCGTCGACCGCGCCGGGCGGCAGCACGTCGTCGCTGTCCAGGAACATCACGTACGGCGTGGTCAGCGCGTCGATCCCGGTGTTGCGCGGGCTGCCGCAGCCGCCGCTGTTCTCGCTCCGGCGCACCACCCGCAGCCGGGGCTCGTCGGCGGCGAGCCGGTCGAGCAGCTCGGCGCTGCCGTCCGTGGAGCAGTCGTCCACGGCGACGACCTCGGCGACCGCGGGCCCCTGCGCGAGCGCCGAACGCACGGCGTCACCCACATGGGCAAGGTCGTTGTAACCGATGACGACCACACCGACCTGCCCCGCGCGCGGCGGCTCAGCGGTACCGGACCGGCCCGGCCGGTCTGTCGTGTCGGGCCTATCTGGCGGGTCTGGTCGCATCGGGTCCACCGGCGGAGCGTAAAAATTTTCGGTAATACTCGGTTAAGAGACGCTTAGCGCCCGGTCCGGAAGACGGTGGGAATCGAGCCGGGGTTGCGTGGTTCGCACGCTCTTCCCGTCCGGACCGGTCGATCGCCACAAGCGGACGAACGACAGCACGGACGCGGCCGCCAGGATCCCGTTGCGGGCCAGCATCAGCAGACAGCCGGTCCAGGTGCCGTCGACCACCTCGGCGTAGTGCGTCGGGAAGGCCAGGGTGCTCAGCGCGGTCGCCGCCAGGAGCAGTGCCGCCACCGGCCGCTGGCTGGTGTGCCGCGAGGTCAGGCACACCGCGGCGAGACCGAGCAGCCAGATCATGTACTGCGGGCTGATCACCCGGCTGGTGACCGTGAACAGCAGCACCGCGCTCAGCGCCGCGTCGAACGGCGTGGCCTCGCTCCACCGCCGTGCCCGCGTCCGCCACAGCACCAGCAGCGCGAAGGCGACCACCGTCAGCGCGAGGGAGGCGGTGGCGACGGCGCGCACATGCGGGCCGACCAGCTCGGTGGCGCCGTACCGGTAGCGCGAGCGGCCCGGCCAGCCGGCGTGCCGCGCCAGGTTGAGCGCCGTACCGCCGAGCGACTCGATCTGCACGCCCCGCCCGCCCTGCTCGCGCAGAAACGACAGGGGATGGGCGAACAGCACGGCGAGCACACCGAACGCGGCGGCTCCGGCGGCCGTCGCCCATCCCCACGCCCGGCGCGTCACTCTGCCCCGGGGCGTGCCCAGAAGCACCAGCGCCGGCCACACCTTCACCAGCGCCCCCAGCGCGCCCAGTGCCCCGCACACCCTCCCCGCGCGCGGGGAGCGGCCCACCGCCAGCAGGGAGAGCACGGCGAGGGCGGTGACCTGGACGTCGTACCGGGCGAGCGGGAGGTGCAGCAGCAGCGGCAGGCCGCCCGTCCACAGGGCCGCGCCGAGCAGGCTGCGCCCGGGAAGCCCGCCCGCGCGGGTCAGCGCCGCCGTGACCAGGGCGTCCACGGCGAGTGTGAGCAGCACGAAGGCCTGGAAGTACGTCAGCCACGGCAGCAGGTGCGGCGCCAGCAGCACCGCGCCGGCGCCCGGCGGGTACTGCCACAGGGTGTCGTGCGCCGGGAACGAGCCGTGCACGAGGACGCCGTACCAGTCGGCGTACAGCCGCCACACCTCACGGGTCACCGTGCCCCCGCCGAGCAGCGGAGTGCTGTCGTGGGTGAGCAGCCACAGCATCAGGGCACGGGTGGCCAGCCAGAGGGCGGTGACGCCGAGGACCGGACCGGAGTTGGCACGGAGACGGTTCATCGCATGGGAGCCTAAGCGCCGCGGACGGTGCATCCATGCCGATACGCCGTCATGACCGTAAAAAGGTTCGTTAATCGCACAAGATCGGGCGCATCGTGGTGAACGTCGGGTTTCCTGTGAAACCGCAGTCGGCCCGGATCCGCCGCCGGACCGCCGTGGGAGTGCCCGCGCTGGTGATGCTCGCGGTCGGGCTCTGGGGGCTGGACCGGGACGGGATGTGGCGCGACGAGGCCGTCAGCTTCCAGGCCGGGCGGCGTACGGTGCCGCAGATCTGGCTGCTGCTGCACGACGTGGACGCCGTGCACGGGCTGTACTACCTCCTCGTGCACGCCGTCCTCGCCGTCCACCCCGGCGAGGTGGTCCTGCGGCTGCCGTCGGTGTGCGCGGCGGCGGTGACGGCCGGGCTGGTGGCGGCGCTCGGCGCGCGGCTGGTCCGGCCGCGCGTCGGGCTGTGGGCCGGGCTGCTGTACGCCGTCGCACCGATGGCCGGCCACTATGCGCAGGAGGGCCGCAGTTACGCCCTGGTGGCCGCCGGGGCCACCGGTGCGACGCTGCTGTTCGTGCGGGCCGTGCAGGGGGGTTCCCGGGCGGGCTCGTGGGTGGCGTACGGCGCCGTCCTCGGCCTCACCTGCTGGCTGCACGAGTTCGCGGTGCTGCTGCTGTGCGCCCACGCGGGGTCGCTGGCGCTGGCCCGGGTCGAGGGGCGGGTGTGGCGCGGGTGGGGGTGTGCGGCGGGTGCGGTCGTGGTGTCGCTGGTGCCGATGGTGCTCGTGTCGCGGAGCCAGGCGGCGCAGGTGGCGTGGTTGCAGAGGCCCACGGCGGCTACGGCGGAGGGGCTGGTGCGGGGGTTTCTCGGGCCGAGCTCGGCTGTGTACTGGGTGTCTCTCCTGCTCGCCCTGGCCGGGCTGGCGGGAGTCGTGGGGCGGCGGGGGGAAATCACTCTCGCGGGGATGGCGTTGCCGTTGACCGTGGTGCCGCCCGGGGTGCTGATGCTGGCCTCCCAGGCCTCGCCGCTGTTCGTCGACCGGTATGTGCTCTACGCGTTGGGCGGGGCGCCGCTGCTGGTGGCGGCAGGGGCCGAGCGGGTGGCCGGGGTGGTGGGGTGCCCGCACGGCGACGGCCGGGCGGAAAGGCGCCCTCTGCCGCGGCCCCGCACGGTCGCGCGGAGCCCCCTCGTCACCCTCACCGGCGTCCTCGCGATCGCCCTCTCCTTCCTGCACCAGCTCCCCCTCCTGCGCGCCGACCGCGACCCCGCCACCCGGCCCGACGATCTCGGTGCCGTCTCCCGGGTGGTGGCGCGGGAGCTGGCGCCCGGTGACGCCGTGCTGTTCCTGCCGGCGCACCTGCGGAACGTGGCCCTGACCTATCCGGGCGCGTTCCGGGGCGCGCGGGACGTGGCGTTGGCGGAGCGGGCCGCCGGGTCGGGGACGCTGTACGGGCGGGAGGCCGGGGCCCGCCGGGTGCGGCGGCGGATGGAGCGGCTGGACCGGGTGTGGGTCGTGGCGGACCCGGCTCTGCTCGCCGGGCGCCGGCTCCCCCGTAGCCGCACCGAGCGGGCCAAACTGGCCGTGCTGCGGCGGGACTTCAGCGGGCGGGAGGTGGTCCTGCGGGGCGGGACGGCCGTACGGCTGTACGTCCGTGACCCGGTGAATTCCCCGTCCGCGTCGGCTGGTTCTCCTCGTGCCCCGCTGCCACGGCAGCGGCGTCCAGCGCGGTCGTGAGCCGGTCGAGGCGTTCGCGCAGCTCGGTGATCTCCGCCAGCTCGAAGCCGGTCGCCCGGGCGATGCGGCGCGGCACCTCCAGGGCCCGCTCGCGCAGCGCCGCGCCCTCCTCGGTGAGCCGGACCCGCACCGAGCGCTCGTCCTCGGCGCTGCGCTCCCGGTGCACCAGTCCAGCCCCTTCCAGCCGCTTGACCAGCGGGGACAGCGTGCCCGAGTCGAGCCGCAGATGCTCGCCGAGCTTCTTGACGGGCAGGTCGCCCTGTTCCCACAGCACCAGCATCACCAGGTACTGCGGATAGGTGAGACCGAGGTCCTTGAGGATCACCCGGTAAACGCCGTTGAAGGCGCGGGAGGCGGCGTGCAGGGAGAAGCAGATCTGGCGGTCCAGGCGGAGCCAGTCGGCGTCGGCGGCGGTGGGCGAGGCGGTCATGGCTCCAGGGTAGCTCTTGCAAGCCATTTAGTTGTGCACAACTTAATTGTGTGCTCTACTTGTGCTCGCAAGCCCGCGGCAACCCCGCAACGGACACCGCATCGAACCGAGAGGACGGGTCCCCATGGACGCGCTCTACACCGCAGTCGCCACCGCCACCCACGGCCGTGACGGTCGCGCCGTCTCCTCCGACGGCAGGATCGACCTCCAGCTCGCCCCGCCGGTGGAGCTGGGCGGCAACGGCCAGGGCACCAACCCCGAGCAGCTCTTCGCCGCCGGTTACGCCGCCTGCTTCGGCAGCGCGCTCGGCCTCGTCGGCCGGCAGGCCAAGGTCGACGTCAGCGACGCGGCGGTCACCGCCGAGGTCGGCATCGGCAAGCAGGGCGAGGGCTTCGGGCTGAAGGTGACGCTGCGCGTCGAGCTGCCCGACACCGTGGACGAGGAGACCGGCCGCAAGCTGGTCGAGACCGCCCACCAGGTCTGCCCCTACTCCAACGCCACCCGCGGCAACATCGACGTCGACCTCGTCATCGAGTAGTCCCCCCGAGGTACGTCCGAGGGCGCCGGTCCCGGGCCGGCACCCTCGCGCGTGCCCCCTACGCCGGCGCCAGCGCGTCCCGTCCGGCCGCCTGGCCCGGGATCCGGGCCGCGCCCGGACCGGTCATCGGCTCGCCCAGCAGCAGCGTCCGGACGACGCGCTCGGCGGCCCGGCCGTCGTCGAACTCGCAGAACCGCTGGCGGAACTCCGCCCGCAGCCGCGCCGACTCCTCGTCCCGCCAGGAGCCCGAGGCGAACAGCCGGGCCAGCTCCCGGTAGGAGCCCGCGACATGGCCCGGCGGCTCGGCGGTGATGTCGAAGTAGGCGCCCCGGCTCGCGCGGTACGCGGGCCAGTCGTCGGCGTGCACCACGATCGGCCGGTCCAGGTTGGCGTAGTCGAACATCACGGCCGAGTAGTCCGTGACCAGCACGTCCGCCGCGAGCAGGACGTCCTCCACGCGCGGTTCGTCGGTCGCGTCGACCACGATGCCGCGCCGGGCGAGCTCGGCCAGACCCATGCCCCGCGCCGGACCGGTCGCCAGCGACGGGTGCAGCCGGACCACCAGGGTGTGCCCCGCGCCGAGGTCCGCCGCGAACCGGGCGAGGTCGATCCGGTCCACGTGCCCGCTGCGGCGGTAGTCCCGGCGGGTCGGCGCGTACAGCACGACCGTGTCCGTCTCCGGGATGCCGTACCGCTGCCGGAAGCCGCTGTCGGCGCCGTTCACCAGCACGTCGTTGCGCGGGCTGCCGGTGCGCAGCGAGGTGAAGTGGCAGGGGTAGGCCCGCTCCCACACCAGCTCGGAGTGGCGGTTGGCGACCAGGCTGTAGTCCCAGCGGTCGGCCCGGCGCAGCATCTGCGGCACGTCGAAGCCGAGCCGGGCGCCCGGCTTGTCCAGCAGGTCGGCGCCCATGTACTTCAGCGGGGTCCCCTGGTGGGTGTGGATGTGCACGCTGCCGGGCCGCTTGGCCAGGGCGCCGGGCCAGTTGACGTCGTTGACGAAGAACGCCGCCCGCGCGGTGACCTCCAGACAGCGCCGGGAGCCCATGATCACGTGCTCCACCTCCGGCGGCAGCAGGTCGGCGGTCTCCTCGTCCCTCACCACCCACACCCCGCGCAGCTGCGGGGCGATCTGGCGGGCCTTGGCGTACACGGCGGCCGGGTCGCCGAGCATGCCCCGGTGCGAGGACGCCGAGTAGACGACCAGGTGCGGGTCCAGCGGGCGGAGCGCGTGCACGGCCGCCCAGCCGGAGCGGGCCCGGGCGGCCACCGCGCCACGGACCACACCGGCCCGCTGCGCCGCCTCCTGCCCGGCCCGCGCCGCCTGCCGCCTGATCCGGTACGCCGTCCAGGAGCCCTCCAGCAGGCCGGCCCCGCCGTCGGCCGGGGCGCCCTGCGCCGGCTTGTGACGCCGGAGGACCTCCCGCGTGCGCCGGAAGAACTCGGCCCTGTCGGCGGGCGGCAGCCGGTCCGGCTTGGCCAGGATGTCCAGGCAGTGCTCGCCCATCCTGCGGTGCAGATACGGCCGCCAGTGCGCGAGCCGGGGGTGCTGCTCGACGAACGCGAAGACCCGCTCGTACTGGTCGTGGATGTCGAAGTGCCTGCGGCTGGTCGTGGACAGGATGTTGCCCTGCCGGCGCTGCCGGTAGTTCAGGCAGATCCGGTCCAGCGCGGCGATCCGCCGGGCGCTGAGCATGACCGGGAAGGTCCAGGGCGTGTCCTCGTAGTAGCCGGGCGGGAACGCGAAGCCCTCCGCCTCCACGAACTCGCGCCGGTAGACCTTGTTCCACACCACCATCAGCAGGTCCAGGATCCGCGGGAACTCGTCCACGGCGAAGGTGCCCGGGCCGGCCTCGGCGAGGATCTCGGCGAGGGCGTTGCGCCGGGTGCCGCCCCACCAGTAGGTGCGCGCGTAGTCGAAGACCAGCACGTCCGGGTCCCCGGCCTCCGCCAGCCGGTCGGCGATCGCCCGCAGCGCGCCCGGGGTGAGGGTGTCGTCGCTGTCCAGGAAGAACAGGTAGTCGCCGGTGGCGTGCGGCATCCCGGCGTTGCGGGCCCGGCCGAGGCCCACGTTCTCCGGCAGGTGCAGCACCTTCACGCGCGGGTCGCGCTCGGCGTACTCGTCGAGGATCGCGCCGCAGCCGTCCGGGGAGCGGTCGTCCACGGCGATCAGCTCGAAGTCGCCGAAGGACTGCAGCAGCACGGAGTCCAGGCACTCGCGGAGAAAGCCCTGCACCTTGAAACAGGGCACGATCAGGCTGAAGCGGGGCACGGCGGTCAGCTCCTCACGAGGGTCGCGGCGGCGGGGGCGGGGACGCGTTCCGGGAGCGGGATCACCGGCGGGATCGCCTCCGGCGGCTCGCCGAGCAGCACCCGCCGTACGACGCGTTCGGCGGCCAGGCCGTCGTCGAACTCGCAGAACCGCTCACGGAACGCGGTCCGCAGGGCCGTGGCCTCCTCGCCCGCGTAGAAGCCGTCGGCAAAGACGGCGGCCAGCTCCTCCGGGGTCCGCGCGACCGGCCCCGGCGGCTCGGCCATCAGGTCGAAGTAGACGCCCCGCGTCTCCCGGTAGACGTCCCAGTCGTCGGCGTACACGACGATCGGCCGGTCCAGGTTGGCGTAGTCGAACATGATCGACGAGTAGTCGGTGACCAGCGCGTCCGCCGCCAGGCACACGTCCTCGGAGGAGCGGTGCGCGGTGACGTCGATGACGCGGCTGATCCGGCCGGAGCTCTTCGCGGCTCCCCGGTCGTAGAAGTAGTGGGCGCGCAGGAGCACGACCACGTCCTCGCCGGCCGCCTCGCAGAACGCCTCCAGGTCCAGGCCGGGCTCGAAGCCGGTGTGGTGGTCGCGGTGGGTGGGGGCGTACAGGACGGCCGTCGCGCCCTCGGGGACGCCCAGCTCCCGCCGGACGCGGGCCACGTCCTCGGCGGTCGCCGTGCAGTAGACGTCGTTGCGCGGATAGCCGTACTCCAGCGCCTCCCAGGAACCGGGGTAGGCGCGCTCCCACATCTGGGTGGAGTGGCGGTTGGCGGAGAGGTTGAAGTCCCAGCGGTCCACCCGGCCCAGCAGCCGGGTGAAACTGCCCGACCGGGCGGCCACCACCGGGTACGGCGACTGGTCCACGCCCATCGTCTTCAGCGGGGTGCCGTGCTGGGTCTGCAGGTGCACGCTGCCGGAGCGCTTGACGATCCCCTCGGCGAAGTTGGCGTTGTTGATCAGGTACTTCGCCCGGGCCAGCACCTCCCAGTAGCGGCGGGAGCCGATCACCGCGTACTCCACGTCCTCGGGCATCGCGTGCGCCTGGTCGGCCTCGACCAGGAACACCGAGCGGATGTGCGGGGCGAGTTCGCGGGCCTTGGCGTGGATCGCGGCCGGGTTGCAGGCGTAGCCCCGGCCCCAGTAGGCGCAGTACACGGCCAGGTTGTCATCGAGCGGGCGGCGCAGCTCGCGGGCGTAGCGCAGCCGGGTGCGCAGCACGCGGGTGCGCGGCAGGCTCTCCGCGGTGTTCGCGGCGATCCGGTTGGCGCCGCGCAGCGCCCGGAACGCGCTGTACGCCCCGGTCGCCAGCAGCCGGTGCTGCACGCCCAGGCTGCCGCCGGGCGCCCGGAAACCGGCCGGCCGGTGGGTCCGGTAGAGACGGGTGGCGCGGCGGAAGAAGGCCCGGTGCCCGGACGGCAGCCGCTCGGGCCGGGACGCGGTCTTCAGCACCTGGGTGAACAGCTGCTCGAACAGCGGCCGGATCCGCTCGGCGGGCAGCGCGCGCTCGGCGGCCCGGGTCAGCACCAGGTCCACCTGGTCGAGCACGTCGTGCTGGTGCGGCCCCGGCAGGTTCAGCCTGCTGCCCTGCCGGCGCAGCCGGTGCCGTACGACAACCCGGCGCAGCACCGCGATCCGCCCGGCCGCGAGCGTGGTCAGCCCGCCCCAGCCCAGGTCGGTGAAGTGGCTGTCGGGAAAGGCGAGTTCGTGCTCGGTGAGGAAGTCGCGGCGGTAGACCGCGCTCCAGGCCGGGAGCTGTACGCCGGTCAGCTCCGGCAGGTCGGCGGGGGCGAAGGCGCCCTTCGGGGCCCCGGCGAGCAGCGGCTGGGCCGGGTTGGTGGGCTCGCCCTCCCACCAGGGGGCGCGCTCGTGCTCGACGTAGAGCACGTCCACGCCGGCGATCTCGGTCAGCCGGGCGTCCAGCGCGGTGAGCGCGCCCGGCAGCAGCAGGTCGTCGCCGTCGAGGAACAGCACATACGCGCCGGTCGCCGCCCGGATCCCCGCATTGCGCGCCCCGCTCAGCCCGGCGGACGGCGGCGAGTGGACCGGGGTCACCCGGGAGTCCCGCTCCGCGTATCCGGCGGCCACGGCGGCGGCCGGGGAGTCGGAGGCGTCGCAGACCGGGATCAGCTGCAGATCGCCGGACGACTGGCCGAGAACCGAGTCCAGCGCCTGGGACAGCCGGGCGGCGACCCCGTGCGAGGGGACGATGATGCTGAATCGGGGCATTCTGCTCTTTCTGGTGTCTTGCGGACGCGTGTCCTGCCACGCGACCGGGCCGCCCCGCCGGACGCCAGGTGGACGGCCGGCTCGGGGTGGGCCGCGTCGAGCCGAGGGGCACGGGAACTCCCGGAGGAACCAACGCCGTTCAGCGCATCCCGGTGACGGGGAGGGAACCGGCAGGTTGCGGCACGGTGGCCAGCGGAGAGCACGCACAGGCCGACGGCACCGGCTTGCGCTCCTCCAGCGGCACCACCCGCGGCAGCCCCGTCCCGCCCAGCACCACATGCCGTACGACCCGCTCGGCGGCGCGTCCGTCGTCGTACGGGCAGAACCGCTGCCGGAACGCCGCCCGCAGCTGGGCCGAGCGCGAGCCGCGCCAGTGCCCGCTCGCGAAGATGTCGATCAGCTCGTCCTCGGTGCGCGCGACCGCGCCCGGAGGGAAGGCGCGCAGGTCGAAGTAGGTCCCACGGGCCGCCCGGTACGCCTCCCAGTCGCCGGTGTGCACCACGATCGGCCGGTCCAGGTTGGCGTAGTCGAACATGATCGACGAGTAGTCGGTGAGCAGGACGTCCGAGGCCAGACACAGCGACTGCACGTTCGGGTGGTCGCCGACGTCGATGATCCGGGGTCCCTTGGGGCACCGGTCGCCGTGGGTACGGGCCAGGATCACGAAGCGCGGGCCGAGGCGGCGCAGGATCCGCTCCAGGTCCAGCAGGGGGCGCTGGGTGCGCAGGTAGTCCCGGTGGGCGGGCGCGTACAGGACCGCGACCGCGTCCTGGGGGATGCCCAGCGCCTCGCGCAGCCGGGCCACGTCCGCCGAGGTCGCCCGCTGGAGGACGTCGTTGCGCGGCGCCCCGTACTCCAGCGTGCGGTACCGGCCCGGGAGGACCCGCTCCCAGGTCAGGGTGGAGTGCCGGTTGCCGGACAGGACGAGGTCCCACTGGTCGACGCCGCGCAGCAGCCGGGCGAAGTCGGTGCCGCGGGCCGCCGCCGGGCGCTCCTGGAGGTCCAGGCCCGTGTGCCCCAGCGGTGTGCCCTGCCCGGTGTGCACCAGGATCTGCCCGGGCCGCTTGCGCAGGCCCGGGTCCAGGACGTCGTCGGTGACCAGGTACTTGGCGCGGGCCAGCGCCGTCCAGCAGGCGGCGGTGCCGGGCCGCAGCCGGCGCGGGCCGGGCGGGACCGTGTGCTGGTGCTCGGCGCGGGCGATCCAGGCGGTGCGGATGTGCGGGACGTGGGTGCGGAACGCCTCCTCCAGGGCGCCCGGGTCGCCGCCGTGGCCCCGGCCCGCACCGGAGGTGAACACCGCCCGGTCGGCGCGGACGGGCAGCCGCAGCTGGATCCGGTAGTGCAGCCGCAGCACCCCCGTCCGCAGGGCGCGGGCCAGCTTCACCGCCGCCTTGAACGTGCGCCGGCGCACCGCCGAGACCAGCCGGAACACGCGGAACGTGCGGTGCAGACCGAAGCGGACCAGGATGTTCCGGCGGCGCATCCGGGTGCCGGGGACGCGGTAGCGGCGGTAGTGGGCGCGCGCCCGGCGCAGGAACTCGCCGTGGCTGCCGCGCGGCAGCCGGTCCCGCTTGGTGAACACCGTCGCGTAGTGGTCGATCATCCGGCGGAACAACTCGGGCCGCCAGCGGGCGAGTTCGGGATGCTCGGCGACGTAGGCGAACACCCGGTCGTACTGCTCGAACAGATCGAAGTGCCTGCGGCTCGTGGTGCCGAGGATGTTGCCCTGCCGGCGCTGCCGGTAGTGCACGCACACCCGGTCCAGGGTGGCGATCGACTCCGCCGTCATCAGCACCGGGAAGGTCCAGGGGGTGTCCTCGTAGTAGCCCGGCGGGAAGGCGAAGCCGTGGCTCTCGACGAACTCCCGCCGGTACGCCTTGTTCCAGGCCACCATCAGCACCCTGAGCAGCCCCGGCCGGTCCTCCAGGCGGAACGGCGCCGGGCCCTGCTCGGCGAGCGGGGCGGACAGCTGGTTGCGCACCTCCCGGCCGTCCCAGTACGTGCGCGCGTAGTCGTACACCAGGACGTCCGGCTCCCCGGACTCCTTGATCCGGTCGGCGATCGAGCGCAGCGCGTCCGGGGTGAGCGTGTCGTCGCTGTCCAGGAAGACCAGGTAGTCGCCGGTGGCCTCGGCCATCCCCGCGTTCCGGGCCCGCCCGAGCCCCTGGTTCCGGGCCAGGTGCACGGGCCGCACCCGCGCGTCCCGGGCCGCGTACTCGTCGATGATCGCCCCGCAGGCATCCGGTGAGCAGTCGTCCACGGCGATCAGTTCCAGATCGGGATACGACTGCGAGAGCACCGAGTCCAGGCACTCGGAGAGATACGCCTGGACCTCGTACGCGGGAACAATGACACTGAACCTGGGCAAGGGGCATCCATGGGTCGTCGGCCGACGCGGGGGTTCTGACCGGAAACGGCCGATGGGGTGAATTGGTTACGGTTCGTACGGCATGTGGGGGACGCCGGGTGAACGGGAGAGGGCGGGCCCCTTGCGACCCGCCCTCCCGGAAGTGACCGTCGTGCGGCTACTTGACCGCGCCCGCCATCACCCCCGACACGAACTGCCGCTGGAACGCGAAGAACACGGCCAGCGGGATCACCATGGAGATGAACGCGCCGGGTGCCAGCACGTCGATGTTGTTGCCGAACTGCCTGACCTGCGTCTGCAGCGCGACCGTGATCGGCTGGGTGCCCGACTTGGTGAACACCAGCGCGACCAGCATGTCGTTCCACACCCACAGGAACTGGAAGATGGCGAGGCTCGCGATCGCCGGCCCGCCGAGCGGCAGCACCACCCTTGCGAAGAGCCGCAGTTCGCCGGCGCCGTCCAGCCGGGCCGCCTCCAGCAGCTCGCGCGGGATCTCCGCGAAGAAGTTCCGCAGCAGGAACACCGCGAACGGCAGACCGAAGCCGGTGTGGAACAGGATCACGCCGAGGATGCTCCCGAACAGCCCGAGCCTGCCGAACAGTTCGGCGATCGGGATCAGCGCCACCTGCACGGGCACCACCAGCAGGCTCACCACGCCCAGGAACCACCAGTCCCGGCCCGGGAACTCCATCCACGCGAACGCGTAACCCGCGAGGGAGCCGACCGCGACGACCAGGACCGTCGCCGGGACGGTGATCAGCACGGTGTTCCACAGGGAGTGGGTGATGTCGCCGTTCTGCAGCAGCTTCTGGTAGCTGGCGAAGGTGAGTTGGGACGGTTTGGTGAACACCTTCCACCAGCCGCTCGCGCTCATGTCCTCCGGCGAGCGCAGGGAGGAGGCGAGCAGCCCGATCGTCGGCACCAGCCAGAACAGGCCCACGACGATCAGGAACACACGGACCAGACCACCGTTGATCTTCTCCAGCAGCCAGGTCATCGCCGCACCTCCCGCCTCAGCCGGCGGATGTTGAACGCCATCACCGGGATCACCAGCACCAGCAGCAGCACCGCGATCGCGCTCGCGACGCCCGGCTGGTTTTCCGCGAAGCCCCTGCGGTACAGCTCCAGGGCGAGCACGTTGGCGTCGTCCTGGGAGGAGCCCGGCGCGATGATGTAGACGAGGTCGAACACCTTCAGCACGTTGATCATCAGCGTGACGGTGACGACCGCGAGGACCGGCGCGAGCAGCGGCACGGTGACCTTGCGGAACACCTGCCACTCGTTGGCGCCGTCCACCCGCGCGGCCTCCAGCAGCTCCCGGGGCACACCCGCGAGCCCGGCCGCGATCAGCACCATCGCGAAGCCCGCCCACATCCACACGTACGCCCCGATGATCGCCGGGGTGACCAGGGCCGGGCCGAGCCACTCGACGCCGTTGTACGGCTCCTTGAAGTTGCCCGCCGGCAGCCGCAGCCGGGCTCCGTCGGCGGAGGCGGGCAGCGTGAAGGTGCCGTCGCCGGCGGCCTTGGTGGAGGCGACCACCTTGCCGTCCTTCACCGCCTCGATCCGCATCCCGGCGTAGCCCAGCTCGGACGGGTCGGGCGTGCCGAGCCGTCCCACGCCCTTGCCGCGCGTGAAGTCCTGCCAGGTCGTGCCGGTGATCCTGCCCGGCTCCGGCCTGGCGGCCACGGCCTTCTTCGCGCTGTCCGGCATCTGGTCCGGGGCGACACCGACGAGGGGAAGGGCGACCGGCTGCCCGGCACGCACCGGGGCCTTGGTGATGAAGCCGCCCCCCTGGGCCACGAGCGGCGACTCGCGGCCCGGGTGGGCCTTCGGGAACGCCGAGGACTGCGCGAAGGTGTCGTGGACACCCACCCACACCGCGTTCGCGACCCCCTTGTGCGGATCCTGGTCGTACACCAGCCGGAAGATGATCCCGGCCGCCAGCATCGAGATCGCCATCGGCATGAAGACGACCAGCTTGAACGCCGTTCCCCAGCGCACCCGTTCGGTCAGCACCGCGAAGACCAGACCGAGCGCGGTGGAGACCGTGGGCGCGAACACCACCCAGATGACGTTGTTCTTCAGGGCGGTGCGGATGCCGTCGTCGGTGAAGAGCGTCCGGTAGTTGTCGACGCCGGAGAATCCGTCCCCGGAGGCGTTGTAGAAGCTGCGGATGACGGAGTACCCGATCGGGTAGACCACGAGGGCGCCGAGCAGCACCAGGGCGGGCAGCAGGAACAGCGCTGCCACCGTCCTCCGGGTGCCGGTCACGCTCCTACGACTGCGGGGTGCGGCGGGACCCGGTGGGGCCCCGGCCGCCGCTGCCGCCGACGCCATCGCCGGCTCAGCTCCCGCTTCCGTACGCGGCCGCCGCGTCCTTCTCCAGCTTCGCCTGGGTGCCCGCCACGTCCGCCGGGTTCTTCAGGAAGTCCTGCAGGTCCTTCCACTCACCCTTGCCGGGGGTGCCGCCGAAGGCCTGCGGGGCCTGGTCGGACATGTCGAAGCGGAAGTCGTCGCCGGACGCGATCAGCGCCTTGGCGATCTTCTGCTGCACCGGGTTCGGGTACGCCGAGACCGGCACGTTCTTGTTCGGCGACAGATAGCCGCCGAGCTTCGCCTGGATCGTCGCCGCGTCCGGCGAGGCGAGGAAGGTGACCAGGGCCTGCGCCGCCTTGGAGTCCTTCAGGATCACCGCCGCGTCACCGCCGGAGACCACCGGCGCGGTGGAGCCGACCGTCGGGAACGGGAACACCTTGGCGTCCGTGCCCACCTTCGCCTTGGTCTCACCGATGTTGACCTGCACGAAGTCGGCCTCGTAGACCATCGCGGACTTCGGCTGGTCGCCGCCGGTGAAGGTCTGGGTGACCGAGGCCGGGAACTCCGTCTGCAGCGCGCCGTCCTGGCCGCCCGCGAGGTAGTCCTTCTTGCCCCAGATCTGCGCGAGCGTCGTCAGCGCCTGCCTGACCGAGGGATCCGTCCACTTGATCTTGTGCTGGGCGAGCTCGTCGTACTTCTGCGGGCCCGCCTGGGACAGATAGACGTTCTCGAACCAGTCCGTCAGCGTCCAGCCGTCCGCCCCGGCCACCGAGAACGGCGTGACACCGGAGTCGTACACCGCCCGTGTGGTGGTGAGCAGGTCCTGCCAGGTCTTCGGTTCCTTCGCGCCCGCGTTCGCGAAGACCTTGGCGTTGTACCAGATCAGCGACTTGTTGGCGGCCTTGTAGTACATGCCGTACTGCTTGCCGCCGACCTTGCCGATGTCCTGCCAGCCCTGCGAGTAGTTCTTCTGCAGCTCGTTCAGGGCGTCCGGGCCGAGCGGCTTCGCCCAGCCCCGCTGCACGGCCTGCTTGATGGCGCCGGGCTGCGGCAGCATCGCCACGTCCGGGGGCTGGCCACCCGCGATCTTCGAACCGACGAAGTTGATGATCGGGTCCTGGGCCGGCACGAACGTGACCTTCGCGCCGGTGCGCTTCTCGAACTCGGCCAGGACCAGCTTGAAGTTCTTCTGCTCCTGACCCGTCCAGACGGCGGCGATCTCCAGGTTCGCGCCGTTCAGCTTCGGCAGGCTGACGGTCGAGCCGCTCGGGGCGGCGCTGCCGCTGTCGCCGCCGCCGCTCTTCTTGTGGTTGTCACTGCTGGAGCAGGCGCTCAGGGTGAGGGCCCCCGCGAGCAGCGCGGCGAGTGCGGTGACGGTCCTGCGTGTCCGGATGGTGCTGCTCTTGCTGCGCATCACTTCCCCGTTCGTCGTTCTCCGTTGAACGTGAATGAACGTCAAGAAGACTGTGCCGTGCGGTCCGGTCTACGCCGGGCCGCTGGAGGGCGGCAAGAGCGCCTGCGGTGTCCAGCCGCGCATCGTGACCGGCTCGTGACCGGGGGTGTATGCGTCCTTCTTCGTTACAACAGTCTCTTCGGCTACAGCAGGGACGGCACCTCGGCCGCCGAGACCTCCCGGGCCGCCCGCTCCACCGCGCTCGCCAGCAGGGCCAGGTCGGTGGGGCCGTTGCCCAGCTCCCGCACCGGCCGGCGGGCCGGGGGGTCGCCCATGCGCTGCCAGTCCAGCGGGACCACCGTGGGCCGCTGGGTCGCGGTACGCGGGATACGGCCCGTCACCCGGCCGCCCTGGAAGCCGACGACCCGCCCGTCCGCGTGCGCCAGCCGGCCGCGCCCCGGTGCCGGTTCGTCCGGCCCCTGCTGGGGAGCGTCCAGCACGACCCGCAGGGCCGCCCGCCGCGCGGGCTCCGTCTCCGCCGTACGACCGCCGGTCCCGGCCGCCGCCACCAGGTGCACCCCGAGCCGCTCGCCCTCCCGGGCCACCGCCTCCAGCGCGCGCATCACCGAACCGGCGGCGGGCCTGCCCGGCGAGCCGAGCGGGGGCGAGACCAGCGCGTCCAGGTCGTCCACGACGACCACGAGCCGTGGCAGCGGCGGCGAGGCCTCGGCCCGTTGCCGCGCGGCCGCCCCCGGCCGCAGCCGCAGGGTGGAGCTGGGCGGCGTGTCTATGTCACCGGTGGCGGGGGCCGGCGTGCGCTGGGCGACGATCCGGCCCGACACCTCACGCCCCGCGTGCCACTGCGCGAAGTCCGTCCGGCCCAGCAGCTCCGCCCGCCGCTTCAGCTCGGCGGTCAGCGACTGGGCGAACTCCCGCATCCGCACCGGGTCGTTGGCGATCAGGTGCGTGGTGACATGCGGTATGTCGGTGCACACCCGCAGGCCCTCGCCATGCGCCGCGCCCGTCCCGACGCCGTCCCGGCCGTCCATCAGCACCACGCCCAGCCGGTCCGGCCGCTCGGCGGCGGCCAGCGAGGCCACCACGGTCCGCAGCAACTCCGTGCGACCGCTGCCGGCCGGCCCCTCGATCAGCAGATGCGGTCCGTCCGTCACCAGGTCGGCGGTGAGCGGCCCGCGTGGCCCGGCACCGAGCACCGCCCGCGCCCGGCCGCCCAGCGCCTGGGTGTCGTCGGCCGCGTCGGCCCAGCGCGCCATCAGTGACGCCGGGGTGGCCCGGGCCAGCCCCAGCTCGTCCAGCAGCCGCGCCGACTGCGGCAACGGCGCGGCCACGCGCGTGTCCCGCGCGCCGGCCGGGCCGTCCGGCCGCAGCGGCGCCAGCGCCCGGGCGAACCGCTCCGCCCAGGCGACGGACACGGCGTCCACGGCGGCGAGCGTCCCCGGTCCGACGGGTCCGCCCGGCGCCACCCGCAGCAGCCGCAGCGCCGTCGCGACATCCCCGCCGAGCAGCGCCACGGCACCGCAGTGCCGGAACGTCGGCGTCACCGCGCACGCGGCCTCGTACGTCCGCGCCATGGGGGAGGCGGGCGAGGCGGGCTCGGTCTCGGCGAGACACACCACATGGATCCCGGCCCGCGGCCCGGCCACGGCCAGCCGCGCGAGCGCGTCCCGCAGCGCGCCGCCACCGGGGTCTCCGTCCAGGACGACGACGGTGTGGAGAGCCGGAGCCCCGCCGACCCCGCCGACCTCGGCGTCCTCCTTGGCCCAGGAGGGGCGGCGAGTGGGGGCCGAGAGGGCGGCCGACGGGTGGGTGCGGCTCGGCGCGGCAGGGGTGGCGTGTGCGGTGGCTCCGGTGTGGCCGAAAGCGGGCCCCCGGGTGGATGCGCCGGGGGCGGTGGGGGTGCCGGGGTGGCTGGAAAGCCCCTCCTGGGCGGGGGTGTCCCACCCGCCGGTGGCAAGGGCCTGGGCCCCGGAGGCCTCGGCGGGGATGCCCCCCACCGGCATGCCCGTGGGGGAGTCGGGCGTGGGTGTGGCGGTGGGCTCGCTGTGCGTCGGGGCGCCCGGCGCGATACCCGGTGCCGGGACCCGGGTGGGGTGGGCCGCGGTTCGGCCGGTCGTCGCGTGGTCGTCGACCCGGCGCAGGAGTTCCTCCGTGCGGGCCGCCGCCTGCTCGCGGTCGTAGGCCAGCAGCAGCCGGCAGTCCTGGCCGTGGCCCGGTCGGACATGCGGGAGCCAGCCCAGCCAGGACCACTCGGCCGTGCGCTCCTCCACGGGACGGGAGCGGTCGGCGCTGATCAGCACGATCTCCAGCAGGTCGGGGGAGTGCAGCGCGGCCAGCTGGGCCAGCACCGCGCGGGTCAGCCCGGACAGCCGGGGGCGCGGTCCGGCCAGGCCCAGCGCGCCCGCCTCGCGCAGTGCCGCCGTCACGGGCACCGCGGGCACCACGCCGGAGCCGTCCGGAGCGCTCCGGTCCGCCGTGCCGAGCCGCACGGTCAGCGTCTCGGGATGACCGGGCCCGCGCTCCCACAGCCGGGGCCCCGGGCCGAGTGCCGTCAGCAACAGTGCGGCGGGATCCGGCCAGGTCTCGGGCTGCTGCGGCGCGGTGACCGCCGGGCCGGCGCCGGCCCGGGCGCTCGTGCCGTCGTACGCCTCGGGACCGGTGGACTGTTCGCCGCGCCCGCCGGCCAGGCGGCGCGCCCAGGCGCCGAGGCCACGCCGCCGGGCGCCCTGCGGGACGTCGATGCCTTGAACAGGAGTGCCGTCGCGGCCACTGTCCAGCGGCTCCTCGCCCGTGCCGCCGACGCCGAGGCGACCCGCGTGGGTGTCCCCGCCGGCCGCGTCACCGCTTCGCTGTTCGACCCACGGTGCCCCGGCCTGCTCCGGCACCACGGCCGGGTTCCCCCGCCGGTGCTCCTGGCCGCCACTGCCGGAGGTTCCCCAGCCGGCAGAGCCATAGCCGTGCTGAACCGTTCGCACAGGTTCCCCGGCACCCCCGCCAGGGCCACCCGCACCCGAAGACGACGCCCCCGCACCCGGCAGCGCGTCCCGGACGACCCGAAGGCATCCCTCACCGTCGCAGACGGTCCGCGCCCGCGCGGCGAGCCCCCCGGACGGAGCAACCCGCAGCGCCGACTCCCCGATCCGCAGCAGGCCCCCGGCCGGGACCCGCACCGGACGCTCGCCCACCCGCGCCCCGTCCAGCGCCGTACCGTTCGTGGAGCCGAGGTCGGCCACGGACACGCGACCGTCCGCCCCGACGGTGACCGCGCAGTGCAGCCGGGACACGTCGGGGTCGTCCAGCGGCACGTCCGCCTCGGCCGAGCGGCCCACGGTGATCCGGCCGCCGTGCAGCAGATGGACCCCGCCCGCGTCCGGGCCCGCGACGACATGCAGCTGGGTCGGCGCGTCGTCGAGCTCGGGATGCGGCTCGGCGGCCGCCGGGGCGCCCAGGGACAGCACGGCGCCGTCGACCAGCGGAGGCTCGCCGAGGGTGCAGCGGCGCGGATCCAGCCGCTCGGTGCCGGCGTAGAGCACGACGGAGGAGTTGGCGGCCTCGCGGCCCTCCCCGGTGACCGCCCCGGCCAGCGCCGACGCGACCGCGGCCAGGTCCGTGCCCGTGGGCGCCGTGACCAGCACGTCGCGGCTCGCGGCGCGGCCCCGCTGCGGGGACGGGCCCAGCGGGTCTACGACGGTCAGCCGGATCTGCATCGGCGTCAGCGGTCCCTTCTGCGCGGGTCTGCGCGGGACGGACTTCCCCCCACCCCACACACGAGCACGTCGGCCAGTACTGGAAGGCATCCTCGCACCTGCCACCGACAACGCGCCCCGGACCCGGTGACAAGTGATCTTGATTGGTCGGCTCTGCCCCCAAAAGTGCCTGACCAGTGCCGTACCCGCGATCACTTGAGATCGGTCACGTCCGGTCCCGGCAACCAGGAGACCGGGACGCGCGTCTTTCCGTCGACACGTGGTGCCCGCAACGGCGGCACTACAGTGGGTCGGACAACCGGAATGACCACCGGACGACAACCGGAACGACAACCGGAATGCAGGCAAGCAAGCATCAGCAAGCAGCAGGGAGCGCGTGACGTGCGGCCAGTCGGCAGCAAGTACCTGCTTGAGGAGCCGCTCGGACGCGGCGCCACAGGCACCGTCTGGCGTGCCCGCCAGCGCGAGACCGCGGGCGCCGAGGCGGCCGTGGCCGGGCAGCCCGGCGAGACGGTCGCCATCAAGGTCCTCAAGGAGGAGCTGGCGAGCGACCCGGACATCGTGATGCGCTTCCTGCGCGAGCGGTCCGTGCTGCTCCGCCTCACCCACCCCAACGTCGTCCGGGTCCGCGACCTGGTCGTCGAGGGCGATCTGCTGGCGCTGGTCATGGACCTCGTCGACGGCCCCGACCTGCACCGCCACCTGCGCGAGAACGGCCCCTTCACGCCGGTCGCCGCCGCACTGATGACCGCGCAGATCGCCGACGCGCTCGCCGCGAGCCACGCCGACGGCGTCGTCCACCGCGACCTGAAGCCCGCCAACGTGCTGCTCCAGCAGAACGACGGCCGGCTGCACCCGATGCTGACCGACTTCGGCATCGCCCGCCTCGCCGACTCCCCGGGCCTTACCCGCACCCAGGAGTTCGTCGGCACGCCCGCGTACGTGGCACCGGAGTCCGCCGAGGGCCGCCCGCAGACCTCCGCCGTGGACATCTACGGCGCCGGCATCCTGCTGTACGAGCTGGTCACCGGCCACCCGCCGTTCGCCGGCAGCACCGCGCTGGAGGTGCTGCACCAGCACCTGAGCGCCGAGCCGCGCCGCCCCTCCACCGTCCCCGACCCGCTGTGGACGGTCATAGAGCGCTGCCTGCGCAAGAACCCCGACGAACGGCCCAGCGCCGAGAACCTGGCGCGCGGCCTCAGGGTCGTCGCCGAGGGCATCGGGGTGCACGCGAACGCCGCGCAGATCGCCGCCGCCGAGGGGGTGGGCGCGCTGCTGGCCCCCGACCCGGCCCCGACCGCCGTGCCGGGCGTGCCCGGCGCCGCCGACCCCACCCAGGTGCTGCCGAACACCGGCCCCCGGGGCGCGTACGACCCGAACGCTGCGACGAGCGTGCTGCCGCACACCGGCGGCCCCGTCGGCGCCGCCGACCCCACCGCCGTACTGCCGAACACGGGCGCAGCGGACCCGACGGCGGTGCTGCCGAACACCGGCCCGCAGGGTCCGCAGCCCGAGCAGCCGCACCCCTGGCAGACCCAGCTGCGCGCGGCCCGCGACCGCAACGAGCAGACGCAGGTCCAGCAGTTCCTGTCCCCGGAGGACGACCCGCTGTACCACCGGCCGCAGCGGCAGGTCGCCCGGCCCGGGCAGCAGCCGCGCCAGGCCCCGCAGGGCCGCCCCCAGCAGCCGCAGCCGCGCGGTCGGCAGCAGGGGTACCAGCAGGGGTACGGCTATGCGCCCCAGCAGGCCCAGCAGCCTCAGCAGTACGCCCCGCCGCAGCAGCCGCAGCGGTACGCGCCGCCCGCGCCGGAGCCGCAGCGGCCCGCCCGCGAGCCCCGGGCGCCCCGGCAGCGCAGTGCCAACCCGATGAAGATCCCGGGTCTCGGCTGCCTGAAGGGCTGCCTGTTCACGATCGTCATCCTGGTCGTGGCGAGCTGGCTGATCTATGAGCTGACCCCGCTGCACACGTGGATCGGCCAGGGTCGCAGCTACTGGCACGAGGTGAGCCACTGGGCCGGTCAGGTCAGCAAGTGGGTCAAGGACCTGGGCGGCTCTTCGGGCGGCGGCAACTGACCCCGTGTACTCACGGTAACTGACCGCGAGTTTGCGGATTTGTCGACATCTGACGGGTGATTTCCGTCTCCGCGGTGAAGGTTGGCTCGTCGGACGCGTAGTTTTAACGACACCACGCGACAACGCGCGTCTGTAGGAGCAGTCTTGGCACGGAAGATCGGCAGCCGGTACACCGCGAACCAGATCCTGGGGCGGGGCAGCGCCGGCACGGTGTGGCTGGGCGAGGGGCCGGAGGGCCCCGTCGCCGTCAAGCTGCTGCGCGAGGACCTCGCCTCCGACCAGGAGCTCGTCGGACGCTTCGTCCAGGAGCGCACCGCGCTGCTCGGCCTGGAGCACCCGCACATCGTCACCGTGCGCGACCTGGTCGTCGACGGCAACGACCTGGCCCTGGTCATGGACCTCGTACGCGGCACCGACCTGCGCACCCGGCTGGAGCGCGAGCGGCGGCTCGCCCCCGAGGCGGCCGTGGCGATCGTCTCCGACGTCGCCGACGCGCTGGCGGCGGCCCACGCGGCCGGGGTCGTCCACCGGGACGTCAAACCCGAGAACGTGCTCCTCGACATGCAGGGCCCACTCGGACCCGGCGGCGCCCACCCCGCCCTGCTCACCGACTTCGGCGTGGCCAAGCTGATCGACACGCCGAAGCGGACGCGGGCCACGAAGATCATCGGTACGCCGGACTACCTCGCCCCCGAGATCGTCGAGGGCCTGCCGCCGCGCGCGTCCGTGGACATCTACGCCCTGGCGACGGTCCTGTACGAGCTGCTGGCCGGGTTCACGCCGTTCGGCGGGGGGCATCCGGGGGCGGTGCTGCGCAGGCACGTCACGGAGACCGTCGTACCTCTCCCCGGCATCCCGGAGGAGCTGTGGCAGCTGATCGTGCAGTGCCTGGCCAAGGCGCCGGCGTCCCGGCTGCGCGCCTCCGAGCTGGCGGCGCGGCTGCGGGAGCAGCTGCCGACGCTGGCCGGGATGCCGCCGCTGGACGTGGACGAGCCGGAGCTCTCCGAGGAGGCCGTGGACGAGCCCGCGCCGTCGGCTCCGCAGGGGGACGAGCCGGTACGACGGCGGGGGGCGGTCTCCCTCGTCCCCGGGGCCAAGCCGGACTCCAACCGGGACACGCACACGTCGATGAGGGTGCCGGGGCCGGACGAGCTGGCGGGCGGCGCGCACGGGAC
This sequence comes from Streptomyces sp. NPDC001153, assembly GCF_053598315.1. Lineage (NCBI taxonomy): Bacteria > Bacillati > Actinomycetota > Actinomycetes > Kitasatosporales > Streptomycetaceae > Streptomyces > Streptomyces sp. NPDC001153. The sequence goes on along the minus strand of NZ_JBSFJZ010000004.1, from coordinate 259,167 downwards.
CGCTCGCGTTCCCCGGGCCCCCGGCGCGCCCCGGCCGGGGTCGGCCCGGCACAAGGCCGCGGTGCGGCGGCGCCGGGTGACTCTGGGGGTGGCCGGGGTGGTGCTGGCGGCCGTCGTGGGCGTCGGCGCGTGGCTGGCCTCCGCCGACGGGGGCTCGGACGCGCCGCGCAACACGCACAGCACGTCGACCCCGTGACCCACCCGGCCCGGCCGGCCGGGAAGGGGCCCCTGCGGCGCCTCGCGGCTCGGTCGCCCGGGACGGTGTCCTCCCGGCCGGCCGAGACGGCTGGTGGGCGGGCGAAGGCGGAGGTCCGGGGGCGGGGACCCCGGCAGGGGCACGGCAGCGCCGGGCACCCCGGCAGCTCGCGAGCTCCCGGCCCTCGCCGCTCGGCGGAGCCGTTACGCTGGATGCGTGGCAGTCGTCGATGTATCCGAAGAGCTGAAGTCCCTCTCCTCGACCATGGAGTCGATCGAGGCCGTCCTGGACCTCGACAGGCTGAGGGCAGACATCGCCGTGCTCGAGGAGCAGGCGGCCGCGCCGTCCCTCTGGGACAACCCGGACGAGGCGCAGAAGATCACCAGCAAGCTCTCCCACCTCCAGGCCGAGGTCAGGAAGGCGGAGGCGCTGCGCGGTCGGATCGACGATCTCGCCGTCCTCTTCGAGATGGCCGAGGAGGAGGACGACCCGGACACCCGCGCCGAGGCCGAGTCCGAGCTGGTCGCGGTGCGCAAGGCGCTGGACGAGATGGAGGTCCGTACCCTCCTGTCCGGCGAGTACGACGCCCGTGAGGCGCTCGTCAACATCCGCGCCGAGGCCGGCGGCGTCGACGCCGCGGACTTCGCCGAGAAGCTCCAGCGCATGTATCTGCGCTGGGCCGAGCAGCGCGGCTACAAGACCGAGCTGATCGAGACGTCGTACGCCGAAGAGGCCGGCATCAAGTCGACCACCTTCGCCGTCCAGGCGCCGTACGCCTACGGCACCCTCTCCGTCGAGCAGGGCACGCACCGCCTGGTGCGCATCTCGCCCTTCGACAACCAGGGCCGCCGCCAGACCTCCTTCGCGGGCGTGGAAGTGCTGCCCGTCGTCGAGCAGTCCGACCACGTCGAGATCGACGAGAGCGACCTGCGCATCGACGTCTACCGGTCCTCCGGGCCCGGTGGCCAGGGTGTCAACACGACCGACTCCGCGGTCCGCATCACCCACCTCCCCACCGGCATCGTGGTCTCCTGCCAGAACGAGCGGTCGCAGATCCAGAACAAGGCCACCGCCATGAACGTCCTCCAGGCCAAGCTGCTGGAGCGGCGCCGGCAGGAGGAGCAGGCCAAGATGGACGCCCTCAAGGGCGACGGCGGCAACTCCTGGGGCAACCAGATGCGTTCGTACGTGCTGCACCCGTACCAGATGGTCAAGGACCTGCGCACCGAGCACGAGGTCGGCAACCCCGAGGCCGTGTTCAACGGTGAGATCGACGGGTTCCTGGAGGCCGGTATTCGCTGGCGCAAGCAGCAGGAGAAGTAACTTTGTCGACATGACAACTGCCGCCCGAGGGGCGGCAGTTGTCTTTTGTCTGGGTTCTACATCACACTCACAGGCTTCAACTCGCCGCAAACACCCCCCGACAGGACATTGCGCCCGCAACGGCCTTGACGTTGCTTTGAAAAATCGGAAGGGTTAAGCGTGGCATGCGTACTTCAGGGGCGCATGTGAACCGGGGGAATGAGTTGACGCGACTTCGTCACCGGCTGCCTCCCGTCGATCACGGCAACGCCCCATGCGCCGCCTCATTGACGAACAGCTACTGGGGGTAGCAACCATATGACGAAGAAGACGCGGATCCGGGTCGCGCGGATAGCCGCCGGCGCCGTGATCGCGGCCGGTGCGTCACTGACCGCAGCCGGCGCGGCCTCCGCCGCGGGTTTCGAGGTCCAGGCGGGCCCGATCAGCCTGGGCGCACACGCGAACGGCGAGGGCGACGGCGGTACCGACGGCGGTGACGGCGGCTGTGACCTCGCTGTCTGCCCCACCACCGGCGGGACCACCACCGCCGGGACCACCACCGGCGGCGACGCCACGACCACCGGTGGCGACGCCACGACCGGCGGCGACACGACCGCCGGTGGCAACACGACCACTGGCGGTGACGTCACCATCGGCGGCGTCATCGGCGGTGGCGACACCACGACCGGTGGCGACACGACCACCGGCGGTGACAACGGCACCGGTGGCACCACCGGCACTGGTGGCACGACCGGCACTGGTGGCACGACCGGCACTGGTGGCACGACCGGCACTGGTGGCACGACCGGCACTGGTGGCACGACCGGCACCGGTGGCACCACTGGCGGCGGCAGCACCACGGGTGGCGGCAGCACCACCGGCGGCGGCACCACCGGCGGCGGCACCACCGGCGGCGGCAGCACCACGGGTGGCAGCACCACCGGCGGCGGTTCCTCCACCACGGGTGGCAGCACCACCGGCGGTTCCTCCACCACGGGCGGCAGCACCACCGGTGGCAACAACGACAACCCGCAGGGCGGCAACGGCCCCGCCACCCAGGACCAGGGTTCCTCGCAGCTCACCGACACCGGCTCCGACAACCAGCCCCAGGGCGGCGGCAAGCAGCTCGCCGAGACCGGTGCCGGTCAGACCGCGTTCCTGCTGATCGGCGCCGCGACGATGATCGCCGGCGGTATCGGCTTCCGCGTTCTGCCGCGTCTGGTCAACGGCCGCGGCGGCGCTGCCGCCTGAGCGTGACCCCACGGTGACGCGGCGCGCTCGCCGCGCACGCGGAAGGGCCCGGAGCCGACGCTCCGGGCCCTGACGGGTTTCTGAGGCTTTTCTTACACGTGCCGGTTACCGGACGCCGGTCTCACGCGGTCTGGTGCGCCAGCAGCGCCACGGCGGCGATCAGCACCGCCAGCAGCGCGATCAGCGCCATCGGGTTCACCCCGCCCAGGAAACCCTCTTGCTGCAGTCGCTCGCGGTTGGCACGGCACACCGGGCACCGGCCCTCGCTCACGGGCGCCGCGCAGTTCGCGCACACCAACCGGTCGTACGTCATGCGCTCGCCCTCCTCGCACCGGCCATCACTCGTATCAACGCTCACGGGACCGAGAACGTTCCCCCCTCCACTGTGCCAGGTTCCCGCGGAGCGTGCGCGGGGCCTCGGAGAGCCGGGAGCGAACCGAGGGGGAACCAGGAGAGAACCGGGGCCGGTACAAAAACGTACAAGCCTTACCCAACCTCGACCTGCGACTGCACTTGCACACCCGGTTCGCGTATGGTCACGCTCATCTACCCCCGGCGACGCGTGGTGCATCCGTGATCCGATTCGACAATGTCTCCAAGGTCTACCCCAAGCAGACCCGCCCCGCACTCAGGGATGTCTCCCTCGAGGTGGAGAAGGGCGAGTTCGTGTTCCTCGTGGGGTCCTCCGGCTCCGGAAAGTCCACCTTCCTGCGGCTGGTCCTCCGCGAGGAGCGGTGCAGCCACGGCCAGGTGCACGTGCTGGGCAAGGACCTCGCGCGCCTCTCCAACTGGAAGGTGCCGCAGATGCGCCGCCAGCTGGGGACGGTGTTCCAGGACTTCCGGCTCCTGCCGAACAAGACCGTCGCGGAGAACGTGGCCTTCGCCCAGGAGGTCATCGGCAAGTCCCGCGGCGAGATCCGCAAGTCCGTGCCGCAGGTGCTCGATCTCGTCGGGCTCGGCGGCAAGGAGGACCGGATGCCCGGTGAGCTCTCCGGTGGTGAGCAGCAGCGCGTGGCCATCGCGCGGGCCTTCGTCAACCGGCCCAAGCTGCTGATCGCCGACGAGCCCACCGGCAACCTCGACCCGCAGACCTCCGTCGGCATCATGAAGCTGCTCGACCGCATCAACCGGACGGGCACCACGGTCATCATGGCGACGCACGATCAGAACATCGTGGACCAGATGCGCAAGCGCGTCATCGAGCTGGAGAAGGGCCGCCTCGTCCGCGACCAGGCCCGCGGCGTCTACGGCTACCAGCACTAAGCAAGTTCACGACCGAAAGGCTCGACAAGACGCCATGCGCGCCCAGTTCGTCCTGTCGGAGATCGGTGTCGGTCTCCGCCGCAATCTGACGATGACCTTCGCCGTCATCGTCTCCGTCGCCCTGTCCCTGGCGCTCTTCGGCGGCTCGCTGCTGATGAGCGACCAGGTGAGCACCATGAAGGGCTACTGGTACGACAAGGTCAACGTCTCGATCTTCCTGTGCAACAAGCACGACGCCGACTCGGACGTCAACTGCGCCAAGGGCGCGGTGACCGAGGACCAGAAGAAGCAGATCCTCTCGGACCTGCAGAAGATGCCGGTCGTCGAGAAGGTGGCGTACGAGTCGCAGGACGAGGCGTACAAGCACTACAAGGAGCAGTTCGGCAACTCACCGCTGGCCAGTTCGCTCACGCCGGACCAGATGCAGGAGTCGTACCGGATCAAGCTGAAGGACCCGCAGAAGTACCAGGTGATCGCGTCCGCCTTCAACGGCCGTCCCGGTGTGCAGTCCGTGCAGGACCAGAAGGGCATCCTGGACAACCTCTTCACGCTGCTGAACCTGATGAACCGCGGCGCGCTCGGCGTGATGGCGATGATGCTGATCGTCGCGCTGCTGCTGATCATCAACACCGTGCGCGTCTCGGCGTTCAGTCGCCGGCGCGAGACCGGGATCATGCGCCTGGTCGGTGCCTCGGGCTTCTACATCCAGGCGCCGTTCATCGCCGAGGCCGCGGTCGCCGGACTCATCGGCGGCGGACTCGCCTGTGTGGCCCTGGTGGTCGGCCGGTACTTCACCATCGACCACGGCATGGACCTCTCCCACCACCTCACGCTCATCAACTTCGTCGGCTGGGACGCGGTGTTGACCAAGCTGCCGCTGATCCTCGCAACCAGCGTTCTCATGCCGTCACTTGCGGCGTTCTTCGCGCTGCGCAAGTACCTGAAGGTGTGACGCATGCCAAGAGGGTCGTACGGGCATCCGCCCGTACGGCCCTTCGCGTTGTCCTAGACTCACCGCCATGTCAGGCCGAGGACTCCCCGCCGTGCCAGGCCGAGACCTGTTCTGCCGGCCCCGCAGCATCCGCCGCGGGGCCGCCCTGACACTGGTCTTCGCCGGCGTCCTGGTCACCGGCGCCGCCACCGGCTCCTTCCCGGAGCCCGAGGCCACCGCGCGCAGACCCGTCACCGGGCCGGCGCGTACGGCCACGAGCCACGAGGACGTCCAGCGGGCCGCCGCCGAGGCGATGGCCGACGGCAAGTCCCCGATGGAGGCCGCCGAGCGGGCCGTCAGCCGCAGCGGGGACCGCTGGGGCGCGGTGTACTCCGAGGGCGAGTACCAGGAGTTCCAGGAGTCCCTCGACGGCCGCTACACCGGCGTCGGCCTGTGGGCGCGGCGCGAGCGGGACGGCCGCATCGAGGTGACCAGGGTGCAGCCGGGCTCGCCGGCCGCCGCGGCCGGGATCCGCAAGGGCGACCGGCTGCGCAGCGTCGACGGCAGCAAGGTCGACGGGCGGCCGGTCACCGAGGTGGTCTCCTTACTGCGCGGCGACGCCGACGAAGCGGCCGCGGGCACGGCCGTCACCCTCGGCCTGCAGCGCGGCACGCGCGCGTGGACCGAGACCCTGCACCGGGCCAGCCTGTCCACCGACTCCGTGACCGTGCGCCGGCTGCCCGGCGGGGTCACCGTCATCAAGATCGCCGCGTTCACCAAGGGCTCCGGGGACACCGTGCGCGCCGCGGTGCGGCAGGCCCCGGCCGGCGACGGGATCGTCCTCGACCTGCGCGGCAACTCCGGCGGCCTGGTCACCGAGGCGGTGGACACCGCCTCCGCCTTCCTCGACGGCGGCCTGGTCGCCACGTACGACGTCGACGGCGCCCAGCGCTCCCTGCACGCCGACCCCGGCGGCGACACCACCCGGCCCCTGGTCGCCCTGGTCGACGGCGGCACGATGAGCGCGGCCGAGATGCTCACCGGGGCCCTGCAGGACCGGGGCCGCGCGGTGGTGATCGGCTCGCGCACCTTCGGCAAGGGCTCCATCCAGATGCCGAGCGAGCTGCCCGACGGCTCGGTGGCCGAGCTGACCGTCGGCCACTACCGCACCCCCTCCGGCCACGCGGTCGACGCCCGGGGCATCACCCCGGACCTGGACGCGGACCCGGAGGAGGCCCTGCCCCGGGCCGAGACGGTCCTCACCGGCCTGGGTGACCCCTCGTAGCCACGCGTAATCGGCTGTACTCCCACCCCCGGTGTGGTGCCAAAATGGTCGGCACTATGGCTAAGGAAAAAGGGCGCAAGCTGATCGCGCAGAACAAGAAGGCGCGGCACGACTACCACATCCTCGACACCTACGAGGCCGGTCTGGTCCTCATGGGCACCGAGGTGAAGTCGCTGCGTCAGGGTCGGGCCTCGCTGGTCGACGGCTTCGTGCAACTGGACGGTCACGAGGCGTGGCTGCACAACGTGCACGTCCCCGAGTACAGCCAGGGCACCTGGACCAACCACAGCGCCCGCCGCAAGCGCAAGCTGCTGCTGCACCGCACGGAGATCGACAAGCTGGAGTCCAAGTCCCAGGAGACGGGGCACACGATCGTGCCCCTCGCCCTGTACTTCAAGGACGGCCGCGCCAAGATCGAGATCGCGCTCGCCAAGGGCAAGAAGGAGTACGACAAGCGCCAGACCCTGCGCGAGAAGCAGGACCGGCGCGAGGCGGACCGCGCGATGTCGGCGGCGCGCCGCAAGCAGCGGGGCTAGCGGGAATACGCTGGCACCGACCTGCGTTGTTCCCGTACGATGGCATCAGCACCGGACGTCAGCGGCCGGTGTGAACCTTGAGAAATCAACATGGGGATGATCGGTTTCGACAGCGGCTGTCGAAGCAGGGGAAGCGTGTCGAGGAAGCGGCCATGATCTCGTAAACCACAGGCCGAAAAAAATAATCGCCAACACCAAGCGCGATTCCTTCGCCCTCGCTGCCTAAGTAGCGACTTGCGAAGTGTCAGCCCGGGGCTGTTCCCGACCCGGATCCTGGCATCAGCTAGGGAACTAAACCTTGATCCCGGTCACGGGGTGAAGAGGGAAACCAAACAGTGACTGAGCCCGTCGGCGACTTGTTCGCGTGATCGCCGGGGCCGAGAAAAGCGAAGCGGACTGCACACGGAGAAGCCCTGATTCCGCACCGTTGGACGCGGGTTCGATTCCCGCCATCTCCACCAAGCCCCTCCGGGGGTTACCCCATGTGGGCACCGGCCCCGTCGCTTCTGGCGACGGGGCCATTGTCTTTGGGTCGGGCGCCGTCATGCGTCTGCGGGTGCGCTCTGGCTGGTCGCGCAGTTCCCCGCGCCCCTTACGGGCCCTCGCAGCGGCACCCCGCCGGCGCGGCTGAGCGTGCCCACCCCCAGGGCCAGGGCAGCGGCGGCCGCCGGTACGACGTACGCGGAGGCCGGCGACGAGTGCTCCGCCGCCCAGCCCCCCACCGCCGAGCCGCAGGCGATCCCCGTCAGCAGTCCCGTCACCATCAGACTCATCCCCTCGTTCAGACGGTCGGCCGGGGTGCGCCGCTGTACCAGCGTCATCGCCGTGACCATCGTCGGCGCCGTGGCCATCCCCGCCACCAGCAGCGCACCCGCCGACGCCCACAGCGAACCGGCGAGGCCCGCGGCAGCCCACGGCAGTGTCATCAGTACGGCCATGCCCGCCAGGCAGTGCCCCAGCCGCACCCCCGTCGGCTTCAGCGCGCCGTACAGCAGACCCGCCGCGCACGACCCCGCCGCCTGCAGCGCGAGTACCGCACCGGCCGCCGCACGATGCCCCTGCGCGTCGGCGTAGGCGAGGGTGACGACCTCCATCGAGCCGAACACCGCCCCGGTCGCGGTGAAACAGGCCAGCAGCGGCGGGATGCCCGGGCTGCGCAGCGGCGAGGACGCCTGTGAACGGGCCCGCACCGGCGGCTCGGTGGCCCGCTGGGCGGTGAACAGCAGCATGCCGGCGAGCAGCAGCACCGCGCCCGTGAGCGTGCCCGCCTCCGGGAAGAATGTGCCGGTGAGGAAGGAGGCCAGCACCGGGCCGAGCATGAAGCACAGCTCGTCGGCGGCCTGTTCGAAGGAGTTCGCGGTGTGCAGCGCGCCCGGGTCGTCGCGCAGCAGATGGGCCCAGCGGGCGCGGGACAGGCCGCCGATGTTCGGGGTGGCCGCGGTGAGCGCGTAGGCGGCGAACAGGGTCCAGTCCGGGGCGTCGTAGTGCACGCACAGCAGCAGGGCGAGGCTGCCGAGCACGGCGACGAGCGTGGCCGGTACGGCGATCCGGGCCTGCCCGTGCCGGTCGACGAGCCGGGCGATCCAGGGCCCGGCCAGCGCGGTCGCCGCGAGGCCGGTCGCGGTGACGGCACCGGCGAGGGCGTACGAGCCCCGCGAGCCGGCGATCATCACGACGGCGCTCACGCTGAACATGCCCATGGGCAGCCGGGCGAGGAGGTTGCCGGTGGTGAAGGCGCGGGCGCCGGGGAGGCCGAGGAGGCGGCGGTAGCCGCTGGTTGTGGACATGACCGAGGACATGGACTCACCCTCGCCCCGAGGGGATCACGGGGTCCAACACCTTCTCCGTGCCGATTCACGCACCTGTGTTGTAAGTTCACGGTCATGTCCGTCCCCGCCGGCATAGAGCCCCGCCTCCTGCGCGCCTTCGTCGCCGTGGCCGAGGAACTGCACTTCACCCGCGCCGCGGCCCGCCTGTACGTCGCCCAGCAGGCGCTCAGCCGGGACGTACGCCGCCTGGAGCGGGAGCTGGGTGCCGAGTTGTTCCTGCGGACGACCCGGCAGGTGACGCCGACCGCTGACGGTGAGCGTCTGCTGCCGTACGCCCGGCGGGTCCTCGCCGCCCAGGACGACCTGCTCGCCGCCTTCGCCCCCGGCCGGTCCCGCCCGCTGCTCGTGGACCTCAACTCACCGGGTCTGGTCACCGGCCGCCGCGTGCTGCACCGGGCCCGTGAACTCGCCCCCGACTGCGAGCTGATGGCCCGCTACGAGAGCGGTCTGACCGGGGCCGCCGCCGACGTGCTGGCCGGCCGGCTGGACGCCTCCTTCGGCCGTTTCGCCGGCCTGGACCCGGCGCTGCGCTCCGGTCTGGAGCAGCAGCCGGTGCGCTACGAGCCGATGGCCGTCGTACTGCCCGAGGACCATCCGCTGGCCGCCCGCGCCGAGGTGCCGGTGGCCGCGCTGGCCGGCGAGACCGTGTACGCCGGCGCCGGGAACCCGCGCACCCTGGAGTGGACCGACCTGGCGAGGCGCCTCTTCGAGGAGCGTGGCATCCGGCTCGCCGCGCCCCTGCCGCTGGCCGTCGGGGACGAGGAGTTCGAGCGGATCATGGCCAAGACCCGGCATCCGGTGCTGGCCGTGGTCGACTTTCCGGCCATGCCCCGCACCGTCCGCCGCCCGCTCGTCGATCCGGTCCCGCTGTCGCCGGTCTCCCTGGTGTGGCGGAAGGGGCTGGTCCATCCCGCACTGGACGCGCTGCGGCGGGCGGCGGCCGGGCTCGCGGCGGCGGAGGGGTGGCTGCGGCGACCGGCCGAGGGATGGATTCCGGCCGCCGACGCCGCTGTCATGCAGCCCTGAGCGGCCCTCACCGGCCGCCCCCGCGCCGAGTGAGAGCAACGTTCCCTTCCGGTCACTCACAGCCACAGGCAGGAAACGCGCCCTCCCTACCTTCGGGCTGAGCCGGTCGATGGCAGGTCGACGGCAGACCGAGCAGCCGGAGCCCAGTGGAGGCGTGATGACAGCCCCAGCCCCAACAGCCCCAACCCGTCGCAGTGGCCGCTGGATCGAACGCTGGGACCCGGAGGACGAGGGATTCTGGACGGCGACCGGGCAGCGGATCGCCAACCGGAACCTCTGGTTCTCCGTCCTCTCCGAGCACATCGGCTTCTCGATCTGGACCCTGTGGTCCGTCCTCGTCCTGTTCATGGGCCCGCAGTACGGCCTCACGCCCGCCGACAAGTTCCTGCTGACCTCGATGGTCACCCTCGTCGGCGCGGTCGTACGCGTCCCCTACACCTTCGCCGTGGCCGTGTTCGGCGGCCGCAACTGGACGATCATCTCGGCGAGCCTGCTGCTGATCCCGACGATCGCGGCCTTCGCGGTGATGAAGCCGGGCACGTCCTTCACCACGTTCCTCGTGGTCGGTCTCCTGGCAGGCATCGGCGGCGGCAACTTCGCCTCCTCCATGACCAACATCAACGCCTTCTTCCCGCTGAAGAAGAAGGGCTGGGCGCTCGGCCTGAACGCGGGCGGCGGCAACATCGGCGTGCCCGTCATCCAGCTGGTCGCCCTCGCGGTCATCGGCGCGAGCGGCGGCCCGCGGGTCCTGCTGGGCATCTACATCCCGCTGATCGTCGTGGCCGCCGTTCTGGCCGCTCTCTTCATGGACAACCTCGCTTCCGTGAAGAACGACACCGGCGCGGCCAAGGACGCCGCGAAGGACGGCCACACCTGGATCATGTCCTTCCTCTATGTCGGCACCTTCGGGTCCTTCATCGGCTACAGCTTCGCCTTCGGCCAGGTCCTGACGATCCAGTTCGGCCGCACCCCGCTGCAGGCGGCGTACCTCACCTTCATCGGCCCGCTGCTCGGCTCCCTGATCCGCCCCCTCGGCGGGCGGCTCGCCGACCGTTTCGGCGGCGCCCGCATCACCCTGTGGAACTACGTCGCCATGGCCGCCGCCACCGGCGTCCTGATCGCCGCGAGCCGGCAGAAGTCGCTGCCGCTGTTCGTGTCCGTCTTCGTCGTCCTGTTCGTGCTCAGCGGGCTCGGCAACGGCTCGACGTACAAGATGATCCCGGGCATCTTCCAGGCGAAGGCCCTGGCGAAGGGCCTGGAGGGGGAGGAGGCCGTGGCCTGTGGCCGCCGGCTGTCCGGTGCTTCCATGGGCTTGATCGGCGCGGTCGGCGCGCTCGGCGGAGTCGGCATCAACCTCGCCTTCCGCCAGTCCTTCCTGTCCTACGGCACCGGCACCGGAGCGTTCGTCGCCTTCCTCGCCTTCTACGGACTCTGCTTCGTGGTGACGTGGGCCGTATACCTTCGCCGCCCGGCGCGACAGGCCGTGCCGGTGGCGGCTTCGGAGACAAAGGCGCAGCTCAGCTACGCCGAAGTGTGACGTAACACCGGTGCAATGAAGCCGAACCGAGCCTGTGACGCGCCGTTGACAGGCTCGATCCGCGCGCCGGTCAGCTAGGAGAGCCCATGGACGACGAAGAGCAGCACCCCGGAGCCGTCGAGCCTGGTCCGCTCGCGGGATTCACCGTGGGCGTCACCGCCGCGCGCCGGGCCGACGAGCTGGGCGCCCTGCTCCAGCGGCGCGGTGCGGCCGTCCTGCACGCACCGGCCCTGCGCATCGTGCCGCTGGCCGACGACGGCGAACTCCTCGCCGCGACGAAGGAGATCATCGACCAGGTGCCCGACGTGGTCGTGGCCACCACGGCGATCGGCTTCCGGGGCTGGGTAGAGGCCGCCGACGGCTGGGGCCTCGGCGAGCAGCTGCTCGGCGGGCTGCGCGGCGCCGAGCTGCTGGCCAGGGGGCCGAAGGTCAAGGGAGCGATCCGTGCGGCGGGTCTGACGGAGGAGTGGTCCCCGTCCTCGGAGTCCCTGGCCGAGGTCCTGGACCGGCTGCTGGAGGAGGGCGTCGCCGGCCGCCGTGTCGCCGTACAGCTGCACGGCGAGCCGCTGCCCGGCTTCGTCGAATCCCTGCGGGCCGGGGGAGCGGAGGTGGTCCCGGTCCCGGTGTACCGCTGGATGCCCCCGGAGGACATCACCCCGCTGGACCGCCTCCTGGACGCGACGGTCTCCCGCTCCCTGGACGCGCTGACCTTCACCAGCGCGCCCGCGGCCGCGTCCCTGCTCTCCCGGGCCACGACGCGGGGCCTGCTGGAGGAGCTGCTGTCGGCCCTCGCCCACGACGTCCTCCCGGCCTGCGTGGGCCCGGTCACGGCGATCCCGCTCCAGGCCCAGGGCGTGGACACGATCCAGCCGGAACGCTTCCGCCTCGGCCCCCTGGTCCAACTCCTGTGCCAGGAACTGCCCAACCGGTCAAGGGCGTTGCCGATCGCCGGCCACCGGGTGGAGATCCGCGGTCACGCGGTCCTGGTCGACGGCGCCCTGAAGCCGGTCCCCCCGGCCGGCATGTCCCTGCTCCGGGCCCTGTCCCGCCGCCCCGGCTGGGTGGTAGCGCGGGCGGACCTGTTGCGCGCGCTGCCCGGCGCCGGGCGGGACGAACACGCGGTGGAGACGGCGATGGCCCGCCTCCGCACGGCCCTCGGCGCCCCCAAGCTGATCCAGACGGTGGTCAAACGCGGCTACCGCCTGGCCCTGGACCCGGCGACGGACGCGAAGTACGCGGACGCGTAGGCGCCGCAAATGGGGTGCGGCGCGACCTCCGGTGCTGGCACGCTGCACCGATGGATCGTGAACAGATGTCCCGGATCGCGCATCGCGGACACCCCGTCAAGTCCCCGCTCGACGACGACTCGGTCCGCCGGCTGCTGGAGCGCGGCCTCGTCAGGGGCGACGAGCGGGTGCTCGACCTCGGCTGCGGTGGCGGGGAATGGCTCCTGCGGGCCCTGGCCATGCGACCGGGGGTGCACGCCGAGGGCGTGGACATCTCCGAGGAGGACCTGGCCCGGGCGGCCACCGCGGCGCGCGAACGCGGCGTGCGGGAGCGACTGGTCCTCCATCGGCAGAACGCCGGGGACTTCGCGTCCACCGAGCCGTTCGACGTGATCCTCAGCTTCGGGGCCGCGCATGCCTTCGGCGGCCTGCTCCCCACCCTGGCCGCGGCTCACAGGCACCTGGCTCCCGGCGGCCGTGTTCTCATCGGTGACGGTTTCTGGGAGCGCCCTCCGTCTCCGGAGGCCGTCGAGATGCTCGGGGACTTCACCGACCTCGCGACCACCGTGGACCGTGTCGTCGCCGACGGCTGGACCCCGGTCGACGGGCACGTCAGCACGCGTCGGGAGCTGGACGACTACGAGTGGGCCTGCTGGGGTTCGCTGGCCGCATGGGCCCTGGACCATCCCGAGGATCCCGACAGCTCGCAGGTGCTGGAGACCGCCACCGCCCGTCGCACCGAATGGCTGCGCGTCTACCGGGACGCCTTCGGCTTCGTCTCCCTGGTCCTGCGCCGGACCCCCGGCGTCGGCTGAAGGACAGGTACGAGGGGTTCCGGCCCGGCCCCCGGGCGGGCACTGTGAAGTGGAGAACCTCACGGAGAAGAGCCCCACGCTTCCTGCCTAGGCGGTGACAGGCGCATGGCACTGGGTACGGCGACACCCCCTTACGAGCCACGGTTCGACGCCGGACGGATCTGTCTCGATCTCCTCGCGACCACGCATCCGGGCGAACGGCTGGACGGCGTCGAGGCGTTGTGCGCGTGGATCGGTGGGGTGGGGCTCGTGCCAGAGGGGACGGCGCTCGGGCATGCCGACGCCTCCTGGCTCGTCGCGTTCCGGGAACTGCGCGCCCACATCGGGATCTTGGTGCGCACCCCACATGCGCCGGACACGCCGTCGTACGAGAGCGCGCTCCGGCGGGTCAACGAGGTTGCCCGGGCCGCCACCCCCGTCCCGCGTGCGGTACGCGGTGCGGACGGCGGGCTCACAAGGGAGTTGGCCGACCCGCCGGCCTGCGCCGCCCTGCTCGCGCTCGTCGCGCGGGACGCCGTGGAGCTGCTCACCGATCCCGTCGCCCGGGCCGCCGTCCGGGAGTGTGAGGGGGACAACTGCCCGCTCGTGTACCTCGACACCTCCCGGGGGCGGCGCCGGAGATGGTGTTCCAGCGAGGTGTGCGGGAACCGGGAGCGGGTGGCCCGGCACCGGCGGCGGGCCGCGCTCTCTCGGGCGTGATCTTCGTAACACCGGGTTTTGGTGCCCCGTACACGGGAATCGCGAGCCGCCCCCGGTGGTGTGCCGGAAGTCCCGGCGATGTGCCGGAATTGTAAAGATCGAGCGGGGGGAATGTGCTCGCATGTCCCTGTCGTCACGTCAGCCCCCGAGAAATTGTCCCCTCCGTTTGAACACTGCGCCGCTTCCTTCCGTACGGGTGGGCGAGCGACCGACTGGGGGAACCCCCGGACACCGGAGGTGGGCGTGCGCAAGGATGCGGCCGTGGCCAATGAACGTGGATCGAGGGCCCGACATCGCATGTCCTCACAGCCCTCGGAGCCGGATGAGGAGTTGATGCGTGCGCTGTATCGAGAGCACGCCGGACCCCTGCTCGCGTATGTCCTGCGGCTGGTCGCCGGTGATCGGCAGCGCGCCGAGGACGTCGTGCAGGAAACGCTCATCCGTGCCTGGAAGAACGCCGGTCAGCTCAATCGGGCGACCGGTTCGGTACGCCCCTGGCTGGTGACGGTCGCGCGCCGCATCGTCATCGACGGCCACCGCAGCCGGCAGGCCCGGCCGCAGGAGGTCGATCCGTCGCCGCTGGAGGTCATCCCCGCGGAGGACGAGATCGACAAGGCGCTGTGGCTGATGACGCTGTCGGACGCGCTCGACGACCTGACCCCGGCCCACCGGGAGGTACTGGTCGAGACGTACTTCAAGGGGCGTACGGTCAATGAGGCGGCCGAGACGCTGGGCATCCCCAGCGGCACGGTGCGCTCTCGGGTGTTCTACGCCCTGCGATCGATGAAGCTGGCACTGGAGGAGCGGGGGGTGACGGCGTGATGAGCAGTGGTTACGGGGGTATGCAGGGATTCGGTGCAGGCGGTCCGGGTATGTCTGGGCCCATGAGCCCCCAATCGGGATCTTCCGTGCCGAGCGAGCACGAGACCGTCGGCGCCTATGCCCTCGGGATTCTCGACGACGCCGAGGCAACCGCTTTCGAGGCGCACCTCGCCGGCTGCGAGTGGTGCGCCCAGCAGCTCGACGAGCTGGCCGGGATGGAGCCGATGCTGGCCGCGCTCGCGGACCTGCCGGGCTCCGGCAGCACCCCCGCGATCGGCGAGTCGCTGTCCGCCAAGCCCAGCCCGCGGATCGTGGAGAAGCTGGTCGACGAGGTGGCGGAGAAGCGCGCCCAGAAGCGCCGGCGCTCCTTCTACATGATCGCCGCGGCCGCCGCGCTGATCATCGCCGGGCCGCTGGCCGCGGTGGCGGTCAACAGCGGCTCGGGCGGGAGCGGGGGCCAGGTCACCGCGTCCTCGGCGCAGACGACCTTCGAGGCCATGCCCGACAAGAAATCGGCCACGGACCCGTCGTCCCAGATCAGCGCCACCGTCGCCATGGCCCAGAAGGACTGGGGCACCCAGACGGTCCTGGAGCTGAAGAACGCCACGGGTCCGATCAAGTGCTCCCTGGTGCTCGTCGCGAAGAACGGCCAGCGGGTGACGATGTCCTCCTGGTCCGTACCGGACGCCGGCTACGGCATCCCGAACGGCAAGACACCGGAGTCCAAGAAGCCGCTCTACATCGGCGGCGCGGCGGCCTTCAAGCCCAACGAGATCGACCACTTCGAGGTCGTGACCTTCCAGGGCAAGAAGCTGGTGCAGGTGAACGCGTAGCTGCCGTAGCTTCGACGGGCCCCCTTCGCGTACGGTTGACGGCTGCCCAGCACGTCAGAAGGGGGCCCGGTGGCCGCTCAGGTTCAGCAGTCCGCGGTCGGCCCGGCACACGACGGACAGGATTCCGTCCGTGACCGGGAGATCGGCGTCGAACAGGAACACCTGGACCGGGTGTACCGGCGTCTCGAGGAGAAGATCCACGAGGCCGAGTTCCTGATGCACGACGCGGCCAAGCGCGGCCAGGTCGGCACCCCTGGCGCGCTGGCCGAGCGGGACGCGCAGGTCTTCCGGGCCGGCATCCATCTGAACCGGCTCAACAACGAGTTCGAGGACTTTCTCTTCGGGCGCATCGACCTGCTGCTCGGCAAGGACGGCAAGAAGGGGCCCGACGGCGCCTACACCGCCGTGGAGCCCGCCGAAGGCGCCGTGCGGGACGACAACACCGCCGACATCGCCGAGACCCTGCACATCGGGCGTATCGGCGTGCTCGACGAGGACTACGCGCCGCTGGTCATCGACTGGCGGGCGCCCGCCGCCGCCCCCTTCTACCGGGCCACTCCGGTGGACCCCGGGCGGGTCGTGCGGCGCCGGGTCATCCGGTCCAAGGGACGCCGGGTCCTCGGTGTCGAGGACGACCTGATGCGGCCCGAGCTGACCGCCCGCCTCGACGGCCGAGAGCTCCCCGTCATCGGCGACGGCGCCCTCATGGCCGCCCTCGGCCAGGCCCGCAGCCACACCATGCGGGACATCGTCTCCTCCATCCAGGCCGAGCAGGACCTGGTCATCCGCGCCCCCGCCGCCTCCATCACCTATGTGGAGGGCGGCCCGGGGACCGGAAAGACGGCCGTCGCCCTGCACCGCGCCGCCTACCTGCTCTACCAGGACAGACGCCGGTACGCGGGCGGCATCCTGATCGTCTCGCCGACCCCGCTGCTCGTGGCCTACACCGAGGGCGTGCTGCCCTCGCTCGGCGAGGAGGGCCAGGTCGCCATCCGTGCCATCGGCTCGCTGGTCGACGGCGCCGAGGCCACGCTGTACGACTCCCCGGCCGTGGCCCGTGCCAAGGGCTCGTACCGGATGCTGAAGGTGCTGCGGAAGGCCGCCCGGGGCGCCCTGGAACTGGGGCCCGCCCCCCGGCCCGCCGCTGCCGAGGACACCGGGCCGCGGGCCTTCGGCGGCCCGCCCTCCCGCCTCCGCGTCGTCGCCTTCGGACGCCGGCTGGAGCTGGAGGCGGAGGAGCTGGAACGCATCCGCCGCACCGCCCTCGGCGGCACCGCGCCCGTCAACCTGCTGCGTCCGCGCGCCCGCAAGCTGCTGCTGGACGCGCTGTGGGCCAAGTCGGGGTCGGCCGCCCGGCACACCGACCCCGAGCTGGCCGCCGAGCTGCGCTCCTCCTTCGACGAGGACGTCACGTCCGAGGACTCCTTCATCGCCTTCCTCGACGCCTGGTGGCCCGAGCTCACCCCGAAGGCCGTGCTCGCCGCCATGGCCGACGACAGGCGGCTCGGCCGCTGGGCCCGCCGGATCCTCAACCCCGGCGAGGTCCGCAAGGTCGCCCGCTCGCTCCAGCGGGACGGGTGCTCCGTGCACGACATCGCCATGCTCGACGAGCTCCAGGCGATCCTCGGCGCCCCGGCCCGGCCGCGGAAGAAGCGCGAGCTCGACCCGCTGGACCAGCTCACCGGCCTGGAGGAGCTGATGCCGGTGCGCGAGGAGTCGCAGCGGGAGCGGGCCGAGCGCCTCGCGCAGGAGCGCACCGAGTACGCGCACGTCATCGTGGACGAGGCGCAGGACCTGACGCCGATGCAGTGGCGCATGGTCGGCCGCCGCGGCCGGCACGCCACCTGGACCGTGGTCGGCGACCCGGCCCAGTCCTCCTGGTCCGACCCGGACGAGGCGGCCGAGGCCCGCGACGAGGCCCTGGGCACCCGGCCCCGGCGCCGCTTCGAGCTGACGGTGAACTACCGCAACCCCGCCGAGATCGCCGAGCTGGCCGCCAAGGTGCTCGCGCTCGCCATGCCCGGCTCCGAGGCGCCCAGCGCCGTGCGGTCCACCGGGGTCGAGCCGCGCTTCACCGTGGTACGGGAGTCGTTGGCGCGGACCGTGCGGGCCGAGGCCGAGCGGCTGCTGGAGCGGGTGGACGGCACGGTCGGCGTGGTCGTCGCCATGAACCGGCGCGAGGAGGCCCGGCGCTGGCTCGCCGGGCTCGGCGACCGGGTCGTGGCGCTCGGCAGCCTGGAGGCCAAGGGGCTGGAGTACGACGCGACGGTCGTCGTGTCGCCCGCGGAGATCGCCGACGAGTCGCCGGCCGGGCTGCGCGTGCTCTACGTGGCGCTGACCCGGGCCACCCAGCAGCTGACGGTGGTGTCGGGGGAGCGGGACGAGCCGGACGCGGCCGGGGTGCCGGACCTGCTGCGGGACTGAGTTTCCTGTGAACCTCCCGTACGGGAATGGCCTTGGGGCGCCGGTTTGTTAGCCTTGGTGTGGCACCGGCCCGATCCAAGCCCCCGGGCCCAACCTTTGTCCCTGCGAGGGACCACTTGCCGCGAGGCGAGCATGGCGGGTCGGTGTCATGAGCGTGGGGGAGACCCACATCACGGACGTGATGTGGGTCTCTTTCTTTGCCCTGTGCGCCCCTTTTCCCGCCTGATCGTTTCTCGTATGGTGGAAGTGGTTTTCCGAAAACCAGGCATCAAGCAGGCACCGCTCATGAACACAACGTCCGCAATCCAGGGCGACTACCGCGTACTCCGCGGTAGGTGCGACGATCGGACGGCACAACTCGCGACACGGTGAAAGCAGAGGAAGTCGGCCATGGCAACGGCGCCCAGCGTCTCCTACTCGATGACCATCCGGCTGGAGGTGCCCGCGAGCGGAACCGCCGTCTCGCAGCTCACCACCGCGGTGGAGTCCTCCGGAGGCTCGGTGACCGGCCTCGACGTCACCGCGTCCGGCCACGAGAAGCTCCGTATCGACGTCACCATCGCGGCCACCTCCACGGCCCACGCCGAGGAGATCGTCGAGAAGCTGCGCGGGATCGAGGGCGTCACCCTCGGCAAGGTCTCCGACCGTACGTTCCTGATGCACCTCGGCGGCAAGATCGAGATGGCGTCGAAACACCCCATCCGCAACCGTGACGACCTGTCCATGGTCTACACGCCGGGTGTGGCCCGCGTCTGCATGGCGATCGCCGAGAACCCCGAGGACGCCCGCCGCCTCACCATCAAGCGCAACTCCGTTGCGGTCGTGACGGACGGCTCCGCCGTGCTGGGCCTCGGCAACATCGGCCCCAAGGCGGCCCTGCCCGTCATGGAGGGCAAGGCGGCCCTCTTCAAGCGCTTCGCCGGTATCGACGCCTGGCCGATCTGCCTGGACACCCAGGACAGCGACGCGATCGTGGAGATCGTCAAGGCGATCGCCCCCGGGTTCGCCGGCATCAACCTGGAGGACATCTCCGCGCCGCGCTGCTTCGAGATCGAGGCCCGGCTGCGCGAGGCCCTCGACATCCCCGTCTTCCACGACGACCAGCACGGCACCGCCATCGTCGTCCTCGCCGCCCTGACCAACGCCCTGCGCGTCACCGACAAGGCCATCGAGAACATCCGGGTCGTGATGTCCGGCGCCGGCGCGGCCGGTACGGCCATCCTCAAGCTGCTGCTCGCCGCGGGCGTGAAGAACGCCGTCGTCGCCGACATCCACGGTGTCGTCCACTCCGGCCGCGAGGACCTGGTGAACGCCCCGGCCGACTCGCCGCTGCGCTGGATCGCCGACAACACCAACCCCGAGGGCCTCACCGGCACCCTCAAGGAGGCCGTGCGCGACGCCGACGTGTTCATCGGCGTCTCCGCCCCGAACGTCCTCGACGGCGACGACGTGGCCGCCATGGCCGACGGCGCCATCGTGTTCGCGCTCGCGAACCCCGACCCCGAGGTGGACCCCGCAATCGCCCGTCAGACGGCGGCCGTTGTGGCCACCGGCCGCTCCGACTTCCCGAACCAGATCAACAACGTGCTGGTCTTCCCGGGCGTCTTCCGCGGCCTGCTGGACGCCCAGTCCCGCACCGTCAACACCGAGATGATGCTGGCCGCCGCGAAGGCCCTCGCCGACGTGGTCGGACAGGACGAGCTGAACCCGAACTACATCATCCCGAGCGTCTTCAACGACAAGGTCGCGGGCGCCGTCGCCGGCGCGGTCCGCGAGGCCGCGAAGGCGGCCGGGGCCACGGCCTAGGCACAGCGGCTCGCCCCGGCCGGGACGGCGGGCCGGGGCCGCGGTCCGGGCGCCGCCGGCTCCGCCCGGGTGAAGGAAAAGCGGCGGCCGGGCGTCGGCCCGGTGACGGCGTGCCGTACTGTGCAGAGGCTGTGAGGATCACCACGGCGGCCGCCGCACCGGCGCGTCGTGGAACCAGCCGATGCCGGGCGCACTCTAGGGTGACGCCGAGCAGGCGCTTTTCGTGTGACTCCCCAGGGTGTTCTCACGACTCCTACGGGTGCCGGATTGGCTTTACCGCCGCAGGTAGGGGCAGGATGCGTCCCTGGGCGCGAGCGCATCGGCATCGCAGTGCCTCGGGCGGATCCGTCGCGTGGCACACCCCAACGGCAAGAAATACACGGGAGTAACAACATGAACCGCAGTGAGCTGGTGGCCGCGCTGGCCGACCGCGCCGAGGTGACCCGCAAGGACGCCGACGCCGTGCTGGCCGCGTTCGCCGAGACCGTCGGCGAGATCGTCGCCAAGGGCGACGAGAAGGTCACCATCCCCGGCTTCCTGACCTTTGAGCGCACCCACCGTGCCGCTCGCACCGCGCGCAACCCGCAGACCGGCGAGCCGATCAACATTCCCGCCGGCTACAGCGTGAAGGTCACCGCGGGCAGCAAGCTGAAGGAAGCCGCCAAGGGCAAGTGACCTTGTCGTTCGTACGTCACGGGACGACGTACGGTGCGTTCTGACGCACGATGACGTCAAAGGGGCGGCCCTCCTTCACCGGAGGGCCGCCCCTTCGTCGTACGGCGCCAGAACCCGTCAGCCGAGCGCCTTGCCCGGCAGCTCGACCTTCGCGCCCAGCTCCACGAGCTTCTCCATGAAGTTCTCGTAGCCGCGGTTGATGAGGTCGATGCCGTGGACACGGGACGTGCCCTCGGCCGCCAGGGCCGCGATGAGGTACGAGAAGCCGCCGCGCAGGTCGGGGATGACCAGGTCGGCGCCCTGCAGCCTGGTGGGTCCCGAGACGACCGCGGAGTGCAGGAAGTTGCGCTGGCCGAAGCGGCAGTCGGAGCCGCCCAGGCACTCGCGGTAGAGCTGGATGTGGGCGCCCATCTGGTTGAGGGCCGAGGTGAAGCCCAGACGGGACTCGTAGACCGTCTCGTGGATGATGGACAGGCCCGTGGCCTGGGTCAGCGCGACCACCAGCGGCTGCTGCCAGTCGGTCTGGAAACCGGGGTGCACGTCCGTCTCCAGCGCGATGGACTTCAACTGCCCACCGGGATGCCAGAAACGGATGCCCTCGTCGTCGATCTCGAAGGCGCCGCCCACCTTCCGGTAGGTGTTCAGGAACGTCATCATCGACCGCTGCTGGGCGCCGCGGACGTAGATGTTGCCGTTGGTCGCGAGCGCGGCGGAAGCCCAGGAGGCGGCCTCCAGGCGGTCCGGGAGGGCGCGGTGGGCGTAACCGCCGAGCCGCTCCACACCGGTGATGCGGATCGTGCGGTCGGTGTCCATCGCGATGATCGCGCCCATCTTCTGCAGCACGCAGATGAGGTCCTCGATCTCCGGCTCGACGGCCGCGTTGGACAACTCCGTTACGCCCTCGGCGAGTACGGCCGTCAGCAGCACCTGCTCGGTCGCGCCGACGGACGGGTACGGCAGCCGGATCTTGGTACCCCGCAGGCCCTTCGGCGCCTCCAGGTACTGGCCGTCCGCGCGCTTCTCGATGGTCGCGCCGAACTGCCGCAGCACGTCGAAGTGGAAGTCGATGGGCCGGCCGCCGATGTCACAGCCGCCGAGACCGGGGATGAACGCGTGACCGAGACGGTGGAGGAGAGGGCCGCAGAACAGGATCGGGATACGGCTGGAACCCGCGTGGGCATCGATGTCAGCGACATTGGCGCTCTCGACGTGCGTCGGGTCCATCACCAGCTCGCCGGGCTCCTCGCCCGGGCGGACCGTCACCCCATGCAGCTGCAGCAGGCCGCGGACGACCCGCACGTCACGGATGTCGGGAACGTTGCGCAGGCGGCTCGGCGCGCTGCCCAGCAGGGCGGCGACCATGGCCTTCGGTACGAGGTTCTTCGCACCGCGGACACGGATCTCGCCCTCCAGCGGGGTTCCGCCGTGGACAAGCAGGACATCGTCGTTGACGGTCATGTATCTCGCGTTCCGATGAGTGGGTCAGGGGGCGGCCGATCACTGTTGCGCGGGGGCCGGGAGAGACAGGGTAATCGCCGATCACCCCCCGTCCGTAAGCCCATGGACCGCCCAGCAACGTCATATCTGTGTCACAACACGAACCGTGCGCCACCGGACACATGGGGTCACCGGTTCCCGGGGAGTGCGCCCGGGGCGCTTCCGTGCTCCCTGAGCTGCGTTCACTCCCGCACCCCGATTGGCTCCCCACCGAAGGGGAAGATGCGGGATCATGTCTGGCATGACCGAGGTGTCCTCGCTCACAGGGCGGCTGCTCGTGGCCACTCCCGCCCTGGCGGACCCGAACTTCGACCGCGCGGTGGTGCTCCTTCTCGACCACGACGAGGAGGGTTCCCTCGGTGTCGTCCTCAATCGCCCCACCCCGGTGGACGTGGGCGACATCCTGGAAGGCTGGGCCGGCCTCACCGGCGAGCCCGGCGTGGTCTTCCAGGGCGGCCCCGTCTCGCTGGACTCGGCGCTGGGCGTCGCGGTCATCCCGGGCGGCGCGAACGGCGACCTCGCCCCGCTCGGCTGGCGCCGGGTGCACGGCGCGATCGGTCTGGTCGACCTGGAGGCCCCGCCGGAACTGCTCGCCTCTGCCCTCGGCTCCCTGCGGATCTTCGCCGGATACGCCGGCTGGGGCCCCGGCCAGCTGGAGGACGAGCTGATCGAGGGGGCCTGGTACGTGGTCGAGTCGGAACCCGGGGACGTCTCCTCGCCGGCCCCGGAGAGACTCTGGCGCGAGGTGCTGCGCCGCCAGCGCAACGAGCTGGCGATGGTGGCCACGTATCCGGACGACCCGTCGCTCAACTGATGCGTGCGTGGACGTGAGGTCCGCGAGCGTGGATCACTCGTTCGAGTGATCGCCTGCCCTTTCGACCGGGGCCGTCTTCGATGAAAGCGGTATCGGCGGGCTCTGGAGAAGCCGATTGCTCTCCGACCGGAGGGGGCGCAGCCGTACGACGACCGGATGCTGTCCTGGCGGATCCCCGAGCGCCGGGTGTCGATCTGGACGGTGGCGGGACGGGTGAAGGACGTGGCGTCCACTGCCGCGCCCGCGCGACGGCCGGGTCTCGCAGGCCCGCTTCGTGCGTCGGTCCTGCGGATTCGTTGATCACGCGGATCGGAACAGCTCCCGCAACATCCGCGCCAGAGCGTGGGCGTTGTGGCGACGCGGGGCGCAGTCAACCGCCCCTGACCTGCCCGCGAAGTGTCCGGACGGGACTGGACGCAAACGGCGTCTCACAGCCAGTGATGATCGTTGCGCAAGCCCTGGGCCCGCAGCCCCGGGCGGTTGATTACCCTGGGCTCTATGAGCACTCTCGAGCCCGAGCGCGGGACTGGTACGGGGACCCTCGTAGAGCCGACGCCGCAGGTGTCCCACGGCGACGGTGACCACGAGCGCTTCGCCCACTACGTCCAGAAGGACAAGATCATGGCGAGCGCCCTCGACGGCACCCCCGTCGTGGCGCTGTGCGGCAAGGTCTGGGTGCCGGGCCGCGACCCGAAGAAGTACCCCGTGTGCCCCATGTGCAAGGAGATCTACGAGTCCATGGGCAGCGGCGGCGAGGACAAGGGCGGCGACAAGTAGGGGTCCGTCCGCGTACGGGAGGCCCCCGGTGTGCCTGCGCGCATGCCGGGGTCTTCGCGTTCTCCGGGCGTGAGTGGTCTCCGGCCGTGAGTGTGCTCTGGTCACGAGGTCATGAGTGGTCTCTGGCCATGAGTGGTCGAGACCTGTAGCCTCCGTCACAGTTGTACGCAGTGGAACGGCCGTTGCACTCTGTGCAACGCCTGGCGGAGGTGCGACGGGCGGCATGAGCGACACACCCCTCTTCCCGGAACCGGATGCGGCGCTGATCCCCGCGCCGGCCGGCGTGTCGGCCTCGCTGCCCGGCGGCGGCACCGGATTCGTCATCGACGCGGACACCGAGATCGACGCCACCGAGGGCACCGAGCGGGTCGCACGCTGGCTGCGGACGACCGTCGGCGCGGCCACCGGACTGCCCCTGGCCCCGCACCGCGACAGCGGCTCCCGCATCCTGCTGCGGATCAACCCCGCACTCGAGGACGGACTCGGCAGCCCCGAGGCCTATCAGCTGTGCGCCGACGGCTATCTCATCTGTATCGACGGCGCCAGCGAGGCCGGCCTGTTCTGGGGCGCCCAGACCTTCCGTCAACTGCTCGGCCCGGAGGCCTTCCGGCGTGCCCCCGTCACCGGCCGGACCGAGTGGGAGTTCCCGGCCGTCACCATCCGCGACGCACCGCGTTTCGGCTGGCGCGGTCTACTTCTCGACGTGGCACGGCACTTCATGCCGAAGGAAGGCGTGCTGCGCTATCTCGACCTGATGGCCGCCCACAAACTCAACGTTTTCCATTTTCATCTGACCGACGACCAGGGCTGGCGGATCGAGATCAAGCGGTATCCGAAGCTGACCGAAACCGCCTCCTGGCGGACGCGGTCGAAATTCGGTCACCGGGCCTCCCCGCTGTGGGAGGAGAAACCGCACGGTGGTTACTACACCCAGGACGACATCCGGGAGATCGTCGCCTATGCCGCCGAGCGGCATATCACCGTCGTCCCGGAAATCGACGTACCGGGCCATTCGCAGGCCGCCATCGCCGCGTACCCGGAACTCGGCAACACCGACGTCATCGACACCACCGCCCTCACCGTCTGGGACAACTGGGGGATCTCCGCCAACGTACTCGCCCCCACCGACACCACCCTGCGCTTCTACGAGGGGGTGTTCGAGGAGGTCCTGGAGCTGTTCCCCTCCCGGTTCGTCCATGTCGGCGGCGACGAGTGCCGCAAGGAGCAGTGGACGGACTCGGTGACGGCCAAGTCCCGCATCGCGGAACTCGCCCTCGCCGACGAGGACGAACTGCAGTCGTGGTTCATCGGGCACTTCGACGCCTGGCTCACCGCACGCGGGCGCCGGCTCATCGGCTGGGACGAGATCCTCGAGGGCGGACTGGCGAAGGGCGCCGCGGTGTCGTCCTGGCGCGGTTACGGTGGCGGGATCGCGGCCGCGCGGGCCGGCCATGACGTCGTCATGTGCCCCGAACAGTACGTGTATCTGGACCACCGTCAGGCCCCGGGCGAGGACGAACCGGTGCCGATCGGCTTCGTGCGCACCCTGGAGGACGTCTACCGGTTCGAACCCGTCCCGGACGGGCTCACCGAGGACGAGGCCCGGCATGTGCTGGGCACTCAGGCCAACGTCTGGACCGAGGTGCTGGAGGACACCGCGCGCGTGGACTACCAGACCTTCCCCCGGCTCGCGGCCTTCGCCGAGGTGGCCTGGAGCCGGCTGCCCGCCCCCGCGGAACGGGACTTCGCCGGCTTCGAACGCCGTATGACCGCCCATTACGCGCGACTTGACGCCCTCGGCGTCGCCTACCGGCCGCCCACCGGACCCCGGCCGTGGCAGAAACGCCCCGGTGTGCCCGGTCGCCCGATCGAGGGACCGCCGCCGAACAGGTGAGCGCCCGGTCCGGCCGATCCTGTCGAACAAGTGCCGGAAAACAGCGCCAAGGGTCACCGAAGAGTGTCAATCGGTGCGCACCGGTGATGCCGTGAGAAAACGGACCATCTCCGCGATGAGGTGGGCGAATGCCTCCTAAGGGACCCCCGTCTTCGCGCCTTGCGAAGATGTGCCAGAGTTGCCACGTCCGCCCTGTGAGCACGTACCGTACGGCCACACAGGTGGGACCAGGTGGGGCAGCGGGAAGGGGCAGCCGGTTTGACCACGCACGCACCGCAGGCGGAGCAGGCCGTCACGCTGCCCACGACGCTGGACGAGGCCGTGGCGGCCCTCGGGGCCATGCCCACCGCCGTGCCCGTCGCGGGCGGCACCGACCTGATGGCCGCCGTCAACTCCGGCCAGCTCAGGCCCGCCGCCCTGGTGGGGCTCGGGCGGATCAGCGAGATCCGCGGCTGGCAGTACCAGGACGGCCACGCGCTGCTCGGCGCGGGCCTCACGCACGCACGCATGGGCCGCCCCGACTTCGCGGCCCTGATCCCGGCGCTGGCCGCCGCCGCGCGCGCCGCGGGTCCGCCGCACATCCGCAACGCGGGCACCCTGGGCGGCAACATCGCCTCGGCCGCCCCCACCGGGGACGCGCTGCCGGTGCTGGCCGCCCTGGAGGCGACGCTGATCATCGCCGGCCCGGGCGGAGCCCGCCGGGAGGTCCCGGTGTCGCACCTGCTGGCCGGCATGGAGATGCTGCGCGGCGGCGAACTCATCGGCTACGTGCGCGTGCCGCTGCTGCACGCCCCGCAGGTCTTCCTGAAGGCGACCGGACGCACCGGCCCGGGCCGCGCGCTGGCCTCCGTGGCCCTGGTCCTCGACCCCGCCCGGCGCGGAGTGCGGTGCGCCGTCGGTGCCATAGCGCCGATGCCGCTCAGGCCCCTTGAGGCCGAGCAGTGGGTCGCCCAGCTGATCGACTGGGACAACGACCGCGCGCTCGTCCCGGAGGCCCTGAACGCCTTCGGCGAGTACGTCGCCGCCGCCTGCATCCCGGACCCGGCGCCGGAGCCCGACGGCTCGGTGGCCCCGCTTCCGCCCGCCGTACTGCACCTGCGGCGCACCGTCGCCGCACTGGCCCGACGAGCACTGGGGAGGGCGCTGTCGTGACCGACGACCAGCACGGAGAGGGCACGCCCCGGGGCGGTGGACGCTGGGACCCGCTGCCCCAGGGCGACTACGACGACGGCGCCACCGCCTTCGTGAAGCTCCCCGAGGGCGGCATCGACGCCCTGCTGTCCGGCGACAGCCCGCTGGCCGCGCCGGGTCACGGCTATGTGCCGCCGCCGATAGCGGTCGCCCCCGGCACCGGTGACCCCGCCGCGACCGGCACCTGGACCGCGCCCGCGGGCGGCACCGAGTGGCCCGACCCGAACGCCCTGCCCCGGACGCAGGCAGCGGACGACCGGTTCACCTACAACCCCGGCGCCACCCAGCACTGGACCTTCGAGGAGCCCGCGGCACCGGCCGCTCCCGGGCACGACGTCACCGGGCAGTGGTCGATCCCGGTCGCCGGTGGCGACCTTCCGGACGAATCGGGCGAGTTCACCACATCGTCCCTGGTCGAGCAGTGGGGCGGCACCCCGCCGGCCACCCTGCCCGGCGGTGCGCCCGCGCCCTGGGCGACGGAGGAGGCGGCCCGCCCCTGGGACCGGCCCGCCGAGCCCGGCCCCACCGGCCTGCCCGACCACGCCGACGCGGCACCGGGCTACGCACCCGCACCGGACGAGCGGTACGGGCAGGCCCCGGCCGAGCACGCCCCGGCCGCTCGCGAGGAGACCGGGGCAGGAGAGCCCGGGCACGGGGGTGCCGGGCACCGGCCGAACGGTCACGGCGACGGCCGCCGCGCCGAGGCCGGCCACCCCGGCACGCACGACTCCGGTGAGCCGGCCGAGCCCGCCGGGTTCGGCGAGTCCGCGGAGCCGGCGCGGCCCGGCGCACCGACCGCGTTCCCGCAGCAGCGGGCCGAGTCGGCGGCGGGACGCGGACCGGGACCGGACACGGACGGCCACGGCCCCGCGAAGGCCCCTGAGCGCCCCGCAGACCGCCCAGCAGGCCACGAGGGTCCCCAGAGTCGCACGACCCCCGACGGGGCCCCACAGGCGGCCACAGGGCCCAGGACGCCCACGAGCCTCACCCCGGCCCCCGCAGCCGTACAGGACGACGCCGCCGACGCACCCGAGGCCGCCGTGGCGGCCGCGCCCGGGACGGACGACGCGCCCGGGGACGCCACCGAGGACACCGCGCCCCCGGCGCAGGAGGCCGCCGCCGAGGGACACGCGGAGCACACCGCCCCTCTCGCGCCGCCCGACGACCACCCGCTGGCCTCCTACGTCCTGCGCGTCAACGGCGTCGACCGGCCCGTCACCGACGCCTGGATCGGCGAGTCGCTGCTGTACGTCCTGCGGGAGCGCCTCGGGCTCGCGGGCGCCAAGGACGGCTGCTCGCAGGGCGAGTGCGGGGCCTGCAACGTCCAGGTCGACGGCCGTCTGGTCGCCTCCTGCCTGGTCCCGGCGGTCACCGCCGCCGGCAGCGAGGTGCGTACGGTCGAGGGCCTGGCCGGCGACGGACAGCCCTCCGACGTGCAGCGCGCGCTCGCCCGGTGCGGTGCCGTGCAGTGCGGTTTCTGCGTGCCCGGCATGGCGATGACCGTGCACGACCTGCTGGAGGGCAACCCCGCGCCGACCGAGCTGGAGACCCGGCAGGCTCTGTGCGGCAACCTGTGCCGCTGCTCCGGCTACCGGGGCGTCCTGGACGCCGTCAAGGAGGTCGTCGCCGAACGCGAGGCCGCGCACGCCGTGGACGTCGAGACGGACGCGGACGAGGCCCGTATTCCCCATCAGGCGGGCCCGGGTGCCGGCGGGGTCAATCCGTCGGCGTTCGAGGCGCCGGGCGCGTTCGCCACGCCGCATGCCGCTCCCGGCGGCTACGGCGACACGCCGGCGTACGGCACGCCCGACCCGTACGGCACACCGCCGCACGGCACCCCGGGACCGCACGGCCCGCACGACCCGCACTACGGCCAGGACGGAGGCCAGGCGTGAGCAACGAAGCCGCCACGGCGACCACCGCCGCGGAACCCGCCCCCGAGGCCGAGGCACTGCCGCACGGCATCGGCGCCTCCCTGCCGCACGCCGACGCCCGCGCCAAGACCGAGGGCACCTTCCCGTACGCCGCCGACCTGTGGGCCGAGGGCCTGCTCTGGGCGGCCGTCCTGCGCTCCCCGCACGCGCACGCGCGCATCGTGTCCATCGACACCAGCCACGCGCGCGAGATGCCCGGCGTACGGGCCGTCGTCACGCACGAGGACGTGCCCGGCACCCCGCGCCACGGCCGGGGCACCCCCGACCGTCCGGTGTTCGCCTCCGAGGTCGTACGGCACCACGGCGAGCCCATCGCGGCCGTCGCCGCCGACCATCCGGACACCGCGCGGATGGCCGCGGCGGCCGTCATCGTCGAGTACGAAGTACTCGACCCGGTCACCGACCCCGAGCAGGCCTTCGAGGCCGAGCCGCTGCACCCCGACGGCAACCTGATCCGGCACATCCCGCTCAGGCACGGCGACCCGGAGGCGGTCGGCGAGGTCGTCGTGGAGGGCCAGTACCGCATAGGGCGCCAGGACCCGGCCCCGATCGGCGCCGAGGCGGGCCTCGCCGTGCCGCGG
This sequence comes from Streptomyces sp. NPDC001153, assembly GCF_053598315.1. NCBI lineage: Bacteria > Bacillati > Actinomycetota > Actinomycetes > Kitasatosporales > Streptomycetaceae > Streptomyces > Streptomyces sp. NPDC001153. Next base: position 230,023 of record NZ_JBSFJZ010000004.1, on the reverse strand, counting down.
CCCGACGGCGGCGTGGAGCTGTACCTGGCCTCCACCGACCCGCACACCGACCGCAACACCGCCGCGGCCTGCTACGGCCTGTCCCCGGATCGGGTGAAGATCGTCGTCACCGGGGTGCCGGGCGCCACCGCCGACCGCGAGGACCAGGGCTTCCAGCTCCCGCTCGGCCTGCTCGCCCTGAAGACCGGCTGCCCGGTGAAGCTCACCGCGACCCGCGAGGAGTCCTTCCTCGGCCACACCCACCGCCATCCGACGCTGCTCAGGTACCGCCACCACGCGGACGCCGAGGGCAAGCTGGTGAAGGTGGAGGCGCAGATCCTGCTGGACGCGGGCGCGTACGCCGACACCTCGTCCGACGCCCTGGCCGCCGCCGTCTCCTTCGCGTGCGGCCCGTACGTCGTCCCGAACGCCTTCATCGAGGGCTGGGCCGTACGCACCAACAACCCGCCCTCCGGCCATGTGCGCGGCGAGGGCGCGATGCAGGTGTGCGCCGCCTACGAGGCCCAGATGGACAAGCTGGCCAAGAAGCTGGGCCTGGACCCGGCCGAGCTGCGCCTGCGCAACGCCCTCGCGACGGGCGACGTCCTCCCGATCGGCCAGACGGTGACCTGCCCCGCACCGGTCGCCGAACTGCTCCAGGCGGTCCGGGACTTCCCGCTCCCGGCCCTGCCCAAGGACACGCCCGAGGAGGAGTGGCTGCTGCCCGGCGGCCCCGAGGGCGCGGGCGAACCGGGCGCGGTGCGCCGGGGCGTCGGCTACGGCCTGGGCATGGTGCACATGCTCGGCGCGGAGGGCGCCGACGAGGTGTCCACGGCGACGGTCAAGGTCCACGACGGCGTCGCGACCGTGCTCTGCGCCGCCGTGGAGACCGGCCAGGGCTTCACCACCCTCGCCCGGCAGATCGTCCAGGAGACCCTCGGCATCGAGGAAGTCCACGTGGCGCCGGTCGACACCGACCAGCCCCCGGCCGGAGCGGGCTGCCGCGGCCGCCACACCTGGGTGTCGGGCGGCGCGGTGGAGCGCGCGGCCAAGATGGTCCGCACCCAGCTCCTGCAGCCGCTCGCCCACAAGTTCGGCATGTCGACGGAGTTGCTCCAGATCACCGACGGAAAGATCACGTCGTACGACGGCGTGCTGTCGACCACCGTCACCGAGGCGCTGGACGGCAAGGAGCTGTGGGCGACGGCCCAGTGCCGACCGCACCCGACCGAGCCGCTGAACGCCTCCGGCCAGGGCGACGCCTTCGTGGGCCTGGCCTTCTGCGCGATCCGCGCGGTGGTGGACGTCGACATCGAGCTGGGCTCGGTACGGGTGGTGGAGCTGGCGGTCGCCCAGGACGTGGGCCGGGTCCTCAACCCCACGCAGCTGGCCGCCCGGATCGAGGCGGGCGTGACCCAGGGCGTCGGCATCGCGCTCACCGAGAACCTGCGCACCCCGCGCGGCCTGATCCGCCACCCCGACCTGACCGGTTACGCCCTCCCGACCGCGCTGGACGCCCCGGACATCCGGATCGTCAGACTGGTCGAGGAACGGGACGTGGTCGCCCCCTTCGGGGCCAAGTCCGTCAGCGCGGTCCCGGTCGTGACGGCACCGGCCGCGGTCGCCTCCGCGGTCCGCGCGGCCACCGGCCGCCCGGTCAACCGGCTCCCGATCCGCCCGCAGGCGGCGGTGGTCACGGCCCCGTAGGGCAGCGGGGGACACCGCCTCGCGCCGCGCAACGTGCCCGGGGCGCCCGACGTCCTTGCTGGTGCGGGCCGTTGTCAGTGGGTCGGCGTAATGTGCTGAGCGCTGGGGGCGACTGCCCGACGACGTACGCACGCCGGCGCACATGGGGAAGATCGCGGGGGAGCGATGAGCACGACCGAGGCCGGGGTTCCGGCGATCACGCTGACCGAGGCGGAGCTGGACCGGTATGTCTCGCACGCGCCGACGCGCGGCCTGCTCGGCGGCACCGGGCTGCCCCCGGCCACCGGCCTGCTGACCTTCTCCCCGCTGCGCACGCACGGCCTGCGCACGCTCGCCGATGCCACGGACGCGCCGTTCCGGGTGGCGGACGAGCTGCGGGACCGGCTGGTGATCGGCGAACTCCTCAACCCGGCGGGCATGGACCGCGAGTCGATCCTGCTCGACGGCGGCACCGGCGAACTGACGACGGCCTACCTCGTCGATCCCTCCCGCCCCCGCCCCTTCGCGCCCTCCCTGGCCACGCTGTTGCGCTTCGCCGCGGCCACCGAGGAACTGGCGGGCCTGCGCGGCCGTTTCGCCTCCCTCGCGGGCCGGTACGGCCCCGAGACGGCGGCCGAGGCGACCCGCCGCCTCCTCTCCCTCTTCGAGGAGGGCGCGGGCGGCGAGGTCCCGCCGTACTGGAAGGCGGCGGCCCTGATCCGCCCGCTCGCCCTCGCCGCGGGCCCCGGCACCACCTCCGGGCTCACCCTGGACGTCCCCGCCCGACTGCTGGACCAGGAGTTCGGGCACGGCCGGGTGGTCCGCTTCGAAGAGGTCGACTTCCCCGCCACGCTCACGCACGAGCCGACCCGCCGCTTCCTGCGCGAGACCGGGCTGCCGGAGGAGGCGGTCCTCTTCCACACCGACACGGACGTCCCGCTGCCCACGCTCCGCGAGTACGTCACGGAGGAGGGCGCGGACGTCTGCGCGTGGGACGAACTCCCCGCCCACGCCGACCACTTGATCCGGCTCGGCCGCCTGGTCGAGGACCACAGCCTGGTGGTCGACGGCAGAACGGGCGCGGTCCTCACCTTCAGCGAGCCGGACGCGACACTCCATCCCCTCAACACCGACGTCTCCACCCTCGCCTTCACGCTCTGGCTCCTGCACCACGAGCGCACCATCGACGAACACCTCGCCAACGAACTGACGACGGTGGCCTACGACCAGCTGGCCGCGGCGATGATCCACACCCTGTCGGCCGTCGACCCCACGGGCACGGTGCCCGGCACCGACTGGCACTACTGGACGGAACTGTTCCAGGACGAGGCGGGCGGCGTCCTGTGACCCGGCCCGCCCGCGCCATCCGATCGCCCCGGCCTTTTTCGCTCAGGGCGGCGTAAGCCGCGGCCACCGACGCGCAGTTGACCCGTGGGGTGCCGCCTCCTCGCCGTCCACGCCCCGGCCGGCGCAGAAACCGGCCGGGCTGGACGGCATCCGGGACTTCGCGTACCTCCGTCGACGGCACGGAGCCCTGCCGTTTCCGAGCGGCCCGGGGTGGCTCACTCGCTCGGATGCGCTCGGCGGGCAACTGGTGGCGAGGGTGTGCATGGTGAGTGCATGAACACTGCACCTCACCCCAAGAAGACCGTTTCCCTGATGCCGCGAGCCTTCGCGGTGACCGCCGCCCTGGGCATCGCTTGTGCGGCGGGGGTGGCAACCGCCACATCCGCCGTGGCCGCGACGCCTGCCACGCACGTCGCCAAGGCCGCCCCAGCCTACGGCCACGGTGGCGGTGGCGGTGGCGAAGAGAACCAGTGCGGCAACGGTCTCCTCCCCATCCTCAACTTCTGCAACTGACCGGCAACCGAAGGCAGTTCCTGTCCATCAACCACACAACCGCACATGGAAGAAGTCCACCCACCCCCAGGGCGGTCAGGAACAGGGGCAGGACCCCCTCCCTGACCGCCCTGCCGACCACGACCGGGGGTGGCGTCACCGCGGGCCGGCTCCCCTTCCGGGATGCCGCCCGCCTTTTTGCCTGCCGTGGGGACTTGTGCACGACAACGGTCCTGCCTGTGTTGCGAGCTTCCGGTTCCGGTGTGACGGTTTTCCAGGGGGATATGCCAGAGGCCTGGCACCACTTGGCGCCCGGTATCCCCGTTGCCCGAGAAGCCGGGTGCCGGCGCGCCTATTCGGCTGGGGGGAAGCGAACAGAAAGAGGAAACATCAATGGCGAACGGACCCATGGACAGGCGCGACTTCGGCGAGCTGCCCGGCCGGCCCAACGGCCCCGTCACGGGCCGGAACTCCGAGTACACCGGCCGATATGTGGTGCTACTCGACCCGAACAACCAGGAGAACGGACTGAACGCACTGCGTTCCGCCGCCGACATCGCGCCTGTGGAGCGCGTGCGCGGCACCGAGGCCGCGAACGTCGCAGAACTCCTCGAGCGCCCTGACGTCTCGGTGCACTTCGACGAACTCGGTGCCGCCGTCGTCGAGGTGCGGCCTGAGCAGCGCCACGCGCTGGTGACCACGGCCGAGGCGGAATCCTCGATCATGGCAGCGGAACCGGAGCGCATGGTCTACGCCTCGCCCATCACCGCCCCGCAGCAGGCGCCGACCGAGTTCTTCCCCGCCTACCGCAGCGACGAGGACGTGGTCACCCGCCACACCACGGCCGAGATCGCCGCCGCGCACGGTCCGGCCTGGGACGAGCAGAACTGGACCTGGGGCCTGCAGGCGATCCGGGCCAACCTCTCCAGCCTGACCGGACGCGACGTGAAGATCGCCGTCCTCGACACCGGTGTGGACACCGGCCACCCGGACCTGGCGGGGCGCATCGAGGCCACGGTCTCCTTCGTGCCCGGCCAGACCGTCCAGGACGGCAACGGCCACGGCACGCACTGCATCGGCACCGCCGCGGGCCCCGCCCACCCCCAGCAGGGACCCCGCTACGGCGTGGCCTGCGAGGCCCGGATCCTCGCGGCAAAGGTGCTCAGCAACGCCGGCAGCGGCACCGACGGCCAGATCCTGGCCGGCATGGCGTGGGCCATCGCCCAGGGCGCACGCGTGATCTCCATGTCGCTCGGCGCCCCGGTCCAACCGGGTGAACTCTTCCCCCAGACCTACGAGATTCTCGCCCAGCGCGCGCTCCAGCGCGGGACCGTGATCGTCGCCGCCGCGGGCAACGACAGCAACCGGCCCCCGAGCATCCAACCCGTCAGCCGGCCCGCCAACTGTCCTTCCATCCTCGCGGTCGCCTCGCTCGACAAGGCGCTCACGACGTCGTTCTTCTCCAACGGCGGCATCAACGGCCAGGGCGGCGAGATCAACATCGCCGCGCCCGGCAGGGACGTGCGCTCGGCCGCCCCGGGCGGCGGGTACCAGGTCCTGAGCGGCACGAGCATGGCCACACCGCACGCTGCGGGTGTCCTCGCCCTGCTCGTCCAGGCGAACCCCAACGCCACCGCGGCCGCCCTCGTGGCCGGTTTGCAGTCCGGTGCGTTCCCGCTGATGCAGCCCGTCAGAGATGTCGGCGCAGGTCTGCTCCAGGCGCCATGAGCGAGTCGTCTTCCTCCGAACCGGTCGGGGTCATCCTCGCGGTCGACCCCGACCGGTTCGCGGAGGTGGTTGAGGCCCTGCGCGGGGCCGGGCTGACGGTGACGGCGGAACAGCCGATCGTCGGCACGCTCTCCGGCACCGTGGCAGAGGACCGCATACCGGCCCTGGCGGCGCTCGACGGCGTCGAATCCGTCGACCGCGAGCGCACGGTCCGGCTTCCTCCGCCCGACTCCCCCATCCAGTGACAACCGAGCCGGGAACCGAGACGGACGGACACAAGGGTGGCACCCCTCCCGGGGTGCCACCCTTTCGTCCTACCCGGTCAGGAAGGCAGAGGCCGTGGCGGGATTCGAACCCACGTAACTCGCTTTGCAGGCGAGCCCCTGAACCACTCGGGCACACGGCCGTGTTGAGTTGTCTTTCCCGGCCGTGACGGGAGGCGAACCCACGTGACTCCCCGCGAGCGGAGCTCGCTGATGGATGCAGCGCAGGCGAGCCCCTGAACCACTCGGGCACACGGCCGTGTTCGTGGAAACGACGTTATGGGGAGGGGCTCCGGGGGCTCAAGGCGGACGGCGGTGCTGCAATGCGACTGCCATACCGCGTTCATGAACGACCTGGGGCGTACGACCAAGGTCGGAGTACGAGCAGGACCACCGACAGGGGTCAAACCGCACTGTGCGCCTTACTCTGGCGACCATGAGTGCCCTCGAATCCCGTGATGCCGCTGTGGTGAGCTCCGTCGGGCAGGGCGACGGCGTGCTGAGCCGGGCCTACCGGGCGCTCAGTGTCGGGATCGTCTCCGTCGTGCTGCTGATCGCCTTCGAGGCGACCGCCGTCGGCACCGCCATGCCGGTCGCGGCGCGAGAGCTGGACGGCGTGGCCCAGTACGCGTTCGCCTTCTCCGGGTACTTCACGACCAGCCTGTTCGGCATGGTGCTGGCCGGTCAGTGGTCCGACCGGCGCGGGCCGCTCGGGGCGCTGACCACGGGGATCGGGGCCTTCGCCGCGGGACTCGTCGTCGCCGGGACCGCGCAGGTCATGTGGGTGTTCATCCTCGGCCGGGCCGTGCAGGGCCTCGGCGGCGGACTGGTCATCGTCGCCCTGTACGTCGTCGTCGGCCGCGCCTACCCCGAGCGGCTGCGGCCCGCGATCATGGCGGCGTTCGCGGCCGGCTGGGTCGTACCGTCCATCGTCGGCCCGCTCGCCTCCGGCGCCGTCACCGAGCACCTCGGCTGGCGCTGGGTCTTCCTCGGCATCCCGGTCCTCGTCGTCTTCCCGCTCGCCCTCGCCCTGCCGCAGATACGCCGCAGGGCCTCCGGCCCGGTGGACCAGGAGACCGGCGCCGGCTCCTTCGACCGGCGGCGGATCCGCCTCGCCCTCGGCATCTCCCTCGGCGCCGGCCTCCTCCAGTACGCCGCCCAGGACCTGCGTCCCCTCGCCCTCCTCCCCGGGCTGGCCGGCGCCGCCCTGCTGGTGCCGGCCGTCCACGGTCTCCTCCCGCCCGGCACCTACCGCGCGGCCCGCGGACTGCCCTCCGTCGTGCTGCTGCGCGGGCTGTCCGCAGGGTCCTTCATCGCCGCCGAGTCCTTCGTCCCGCTGATGCTGGTCACCCAGCGCGGACTGTCCCCGATGCTCGCCGGGTTCTCGCTGGCGGCGGGCGGCTGCACCTGGGCGCTGGGCTCGTGGGTGCAGTCCCGGCCGCGCGTGCAGCCGTACCGGGAGCGGCTGATGACCGCCGGGATGGTGCTGGTCGCCGCCGCGATCACCGCCGCGCCCAGTGTGCTCGTGCACTCCGTGCCCGTCTGGACCGTCGCCGTCGCCTGGGGCTTCGGCTGCTTCGGCATGGGCCTGGTGATCTCCTCCACCAGCGTGCTGCTGCTGAAGCTGTCCGCCCCGGAGGAGGCCGGCGCCAACTCCGCCGCGCTCCAGATCTCCGACGCCCTCTCCAACGTCGTCCTCCTCGCCGCGACCGGCGCCGCCTTCGCTGCCCTGGGCGGCGGCGGCACGGCGGTCCCCGCGTCGGCCGGCGGCGCCCATCCCGCGGCCTTCGCCGCCGTGTTCCTGCCGATGGCGGGGGTGGCGTTGGCAGGGGCCTGGGTCACGACCCGGCTCAGGGCGGCACGGTGACGTGGGACATCGGGGCGCCGCCTGCGAGGACCCGTACGCGCGGGGCGCCTGCGGCGGCTGTGACGTGGGTCCCACCCACGGGCGACCCGGCCCCGTTCGCGCGTTGACACCGTCGGGGCGCCGGTAGGGTGGCCCGGTTGTCATACGTAGCCGATCCCGCCCGTCACCCACCACCGCCCCAACGGACGCGCCGCGCGCGGCCCCTGAATTCCAGCCCCAAAAAACGGAGACCGTGACTACTACCGCCGCTTCCTCCGCTCACTCCCACCACCTGTCGCCCGCCTTCCCGGGCCGCGCGCCCTGGGGTACCGCCAGCAAGCTGCGTGCCTGGCAGCAGGGGGCGATGGAGAAGTACGTACAGGAGCAGCCGCGTGACTTCCTCGCCGTCGCCACGCCCGGCGCAGGCAAGACCACCTTCGCGCTGACGCTGGCCTCCTGGCTGCTGCACCACCATGTCGTGCAGCAGGTGACCGTGGTCGCGCCGACCGAGCACCTGAAGAAGCAGTGGGCGGAGGCGGCGGCCCGGATCGGGATCAAGCTCGATCCCGAGTACAGCGCGGGTCCCCTCGGCCGGGAGTACGACGGCGTCGCCGTCACCTACGCCGGCATCGGCGTGCGGCCCATGCTGCACCGCAACCGGGTCGAGCAGCGCAAGACGCTCGTCATCCTCGACGAGATCCACCACGCCGGTGACTCCAAGTCCTGGGGTGAGGCGTGTCTGGAGGCCTTCGAGCCCGCCACGCGCCGGCTCGCGCTGACCGGTACGCCGTTCCGCTCCGACACCAACCCCATCCCCTTCGTGACGTACGAGGAGGACAACGCCGGCATCCGGCGGTCCGCCGCCGACTACACGTACGGGTACGGGTCCGCCCTGTCGGACGGGGTCGTCCGGCCGGTCATCTTCCTCTCCTACAGCGGCAACATGCGCTGGCGCACCAAGGCCGGTGACGAGATCGCCGCCCGGCTCGGCGAGCCGATGACCAAGGACGCGATCAGCCAGGCCTGGCGTACGGCGCTCGACCCCCGCGGCGACTGGATGCCCAGCGTGCTGCGCGCCGCCGACCAGCGGCTGACCGAGGTCCGCAAGGCCATCCCGGACGCCGGCGCCCTCGTCATCGCCTCCGACCAGGACTCCGCCCGCGCCTACGCCAAGCTGATCCGTGAGATCACGGGCACGAAGGCGACGCTCGTCCTCTCCGACGACGCCGGCGCCTCGAAGAGGATCGACGACTTCAGCGAGAGCGACGACCGGTGGATGGTCGCGGTGCGCATGGTGTCCGAGGGCGTCGACGTGCCCCGGCTCGCCGTGGGCGTGTACGCGACGACGATCTCCACCCCTCTCTTCTTCGCGCAGGCCGTCGGGCGTTTCGTGCGGTCCCGGCGCCGCGGCGAGACCGCGTCCGTGTTCCTGCCGACCGTGCCCGACCTGCTGACCTTCGCCAATGAGATGGAGAAGGAACGGGACCACGCCCTCGACAAGCCGAAGAAGGAGGGCGAGGAGGACCCGTACGCCGAATCCGAGAAGGAGATGGAGGAGGCGAACAAGCAGCAGGACGAGGACACCGGCGAGCAGGACATGCTGCCCTTCGAGGCGCTGGAGTCCGACGCCGTCTTCGACCGGGTGCTGTACGACGGCGCCGAGTTCGGTATGCAGGCGCACCCGGGGAGCGAGGAGGAGCAGGACTACCTCGGCATTCCGGGGCTGCTGGAGCCCGAGCAGGTGCAGTTGCTGCTGCAGAAGCGGCAGGCCCGGCAGATCGCGCACAGCCGCAAGAAGCCGGACAGCGAGGCCGACCTGCTGGAGCTGCCGGCCGAGCGGCGGCCGGTGGTCACGCACAAGGAGATGATGGAGCTGCGCAAGCAGCTCAACACGATGGTCGGCGCCTACGTCCACCAGAGCGGCAAGCCGCACGGGGTGATCCACACCGAGCTGCGCCGGGTCTGCGGGGGACCGCCCAGCGCGGAGGCCACGGCCGGGCAGCTGCGGCAGCGCATCGCCAAGGTGCAGGAGTGGGCCACACGCATGCGGTGACCCCCCAGGGACTGGCGCGTGTCAGTTCCTGGGGCCTGTGCGTTTCCGGACGAATGACGGCAGGCCGGATCTCGGCTTGACCGGATTCTGGACGAAGACTTCCGCTCAGCGAACCTGCTTCGCTACTGTCCCGCTACGCACACGCCCCGTGGCAGCGCCGCCGCGGAGCGCAGCCGTGAAGCGACATGGCCCGGAGCCGCCGGGCGTCCTGCCGATCGGCGGCCTCTGAAGCGCGTCGCCGACGGGACTCGGTGACGCATCCGCCGTTCAGAGGGCCGTCGACCTCACCACCAAAGGAGTGGGCGTCGTGACCGCGGAGACCTCTCAGACGCTCGACCGGGGACTGCGGGTCCTCAAGCTGCTGGCCGACACCGACCATGGGCTGACCGTCACCGAGTTGTCCATGAAACTGGGCGTGAACCGTACCGTCGTGTACCGGTTGCTCGCCACGCTGGAACAACACGCCCTCGTACGACGCGACTTGGGCGGGCGAGCCCGGGTCGGGCTCGGGGTGCTGCGGCTCGGCCGGCAGGTGCATCCGCTGGTGCGGGAGGCCGCGTTGCCGGCGCTGCGGTCGCTCGCCGAGGACATCGGGGCCACGGCGCATCTGACGCTGGTGGACGGGACGGAGGCGCTGGCGGTCGCCGTGGTCGAACCGACCTGGACCGACTACCACGTGGCGTATCGCGCCGGGTTCCGGCATCCGCTGGACCGGGGGGCGGCCGGCAAGGCGATCCTGTCCGCGCGGCAGTCGCCGTCCGTGGATCCCGGGTACACCCTCACCCACGGCGAGCTGGAGGCCGGGGCGAGTGGGGCTGCGGCGCCGTTGGTGGGGGTCACGGGCGTCGAGGGCAGTGTGGGGGTCGTGATGCTGGCGGACTCCGTGCCGGAGCGGGTGGGACCGAGGGTGGTGGAAGCGGCGAAGGAGGTCGCAGAGGCCCTGCGCTGACCCGTCTGCTTTGCCCGTCCGGCCAATCCCCGCCCCGCACCTTTGGCCGATCCGCACACCCCGCCGTCCCTCCCCCTCCGCATCATCAAGGGCCATACAGCCCCGAGGCGGAGGGAAGAGCGCGGTGGACACAGTTGGCACCCGGCCGGAGGCCACAGCACAAGAAGCAAGCACCACACGTCGGCTCACCCGGCGCCGGCCGGTGCAACACCTCGTCGGCGAAGCGGCCGGCAGCCCGCTGAAGCGGACCATGGGCGTGGCCCAGCTGACGCTGCTCAGCGTGGGCGCCACCCTCGGCACCGGCATCTTCGTGGTGCTCGGCCAGGCGGTGCCGGAGGCGGGGCCGGCGATCGTCGTCTCCTTCGTGCTGGCCGGCGTCACCGCCCTGTTCTCGGCGCTGTCGTACGCCGAGCTGGCCGGCATGATCCCCGGCTCGGGATCCTCCTACAGCTACGCCTACGCCACCCTCGGCGAGCTGGTCGCCTGGGTCTGCGGCTGGTGTCTGATCCTGGAGTACGGGGTCTCGGTCGCCGCCGTGGCCGTCGGCTGGGGGCAGTACGTCAACGAGTTGCTCGACCTCACCTTCGGCGTCACCCTCCCCGACTCGCTCAGCGCCCCGCCCGGGGCCGGCGGCACCCTGAACATCCCCGCCGCCCTCATCGTCGTACTCGCCATGGTCGTCCTGCTGCGCGGGGCCAAGGAGAGCGCCGTCGCCAACACCGTCATGGTCGGCATCAAGATCGCCGCGCTCGTGCTGTTCTGCGCCGTCGCCTTCACCGCCTTCCGCGCCGGGAACTTCCACCCCCTCTTCCCGCTCGGTACCGCCGGCATGAGCGCCGGGGCGGCCTCGCTGTTCTTCTCCTACATCGGGTTCGACGCCGCCTCCACCGCGGGGGAAGAGGCACGCAACCCCCAAAGGGACCTGCCGCGCGCCATCATCCTGTCGCTGATCCTGGTCACCGCCCTGTACGTGCTCGTGGCCGTGGCCGCGCTCGGCGCCATGCCGTGGAAGCAGTTCGCGGGGACCGAGGCCACGCTCAGCGAGGTGCTCGTACGGTCCGTCGGCGGCGGGAACCTGTGGCCGATCCTGCTGTCCGTCGGCGCGGTCGTCGCCACCACCAGCGTGGTGCTCACCGTGCAGTACGGGCAGATCCGCATCCTCTTCGCCATGGCCCGGGACGGGCTCGTGCCGCCCCTGTTCGCCAAGGTGCACCCGCGCACGGGCGTGCCCCGCGCCAACACCGTGATCGTGTCGGTGTTCATCGCCGTCCTCGCCGCCCTCGTCCCGCTCGGCAGCCTCGCCGACGCCACCAGCATCGGCACCCTCTTCGCGTTCATGCTGGTCAACCTGGCGGTCGTACTGCTGCGCCGGCGCGGCCCCGGCATCCCGCGCTCCTTCCGGGTGCCGTTCTCGCCCGTCACGCCCCTGCTCGGCGTCGGCTTCTGCGTCTACATGCTGGGCAGCCTGGGCGCCGACACCTGGATCGCCTTCGGCGCCTGGATGGCGGCCGGGCTCGTCATCTACGGCCTCTACGGCATCCGGCACTCCAAGCTCGCCCGGACCTCCCCGGAAGACCTCGCATGACCGCCCTCGACCTCACCGCCGACGTCGTCACCCTCACCCGCGCCCTGGTCGACCTGCCCTCGGAGAGCGGGCGGGAGGCGGAGCTCGCCGATGCCGTCCACACCGCCCTGCGCGCCCTGCCCCACCTGGCCGTCGACCGGGTCGGCAACTCCGTCGTCGCCCGCACCCACCTCGGACGCGGCGAACGCGCCCTGATCGCCGGGCACCTGGACACCGTGCCGGCCGCCGGGAACCTGCCCTCCCGGCTGGCCGACGGCCGCGTGCACGGGCTCGGCGCCTGTGACATGAAGGGCGGGGTGGCCGTCGCCCTGCGGCTGGCGGCCACCGTGTCCGCGCCCGCCCGCGACCTCACCTACGTCTTCTACGAGTGCGAGGAGGTGGAAGGGGACCGCAACGGGCTCGCCCGCATCGGCGCCGAGCGGCCCGAGCTGCTCGCCGACGCCTCACTCGCCATCCTCATGGAACCCTCCGACGCGGGTGTGGAGGCCGGTTGCCAGGGCATCCTCACCGCCGAGATCGTGGTCGAGGGCGCCCGCGCCCACACCGCCCGCGCCTGGCAGGGCGTCAACGCCGCCCACAAGGCCGGCCGGGTCCTTCAGCGGCTCGACGCGCACCGGCCCGAGCGGATCCGCGTCGACGGGCTGGAGTACCGGGAGGGGCTCAGCGCCGTCGCCGTACGGGCCGGGGTCGCCGGGAACGTCGTACCGGACGAGTGTGTCGTCACCGTCAACTGCCGCTTCGCGCCCAGCCGTTCGCCCCAGGAGGCGGAGGCGTACGTGCGCTCGCTCTTCCCGGAGTACGAGGTGCGTGTCACCGAGGCCGTCGGCGGTGCCCCGCCGCACCTGGACCGGGTCGGCGACCTCGTCGCCGCGCTCGGCGCCGAGCCGCGGCCCAAGCTGGGCTGGACGGACGTCGCCCGGTTCGCCGCGCTGGGCGTGCCCGCGCTCAACTACGGCCCCGGGGACCCCTCCCTCGCCCACACGGCGGGGGAGTACGTCCCCGTGGAGCACCTCGAGCGCTGTGAATCCAGGCTCAGGGCGTGGCTGAGCTGAGCCCGCCCAGTGCCCTCAACTGCAGCCAGAGCACCAGCCGTTCGTCGGGGTCGTCCAGGTCGACCCCGGCGTGCTGCTGGAGCTGGCGGAGGCGGTAGCGGCAGGTGTTGGGGTGGACGGCGAGGAGTTTCGCCGCGCCCGCCATGTCGCAGCCCGCGTCGAACCAGCAGACCAGGGTGCGGGCGTACTCCGTGCCGTGCGCGGCGTCGTACGCCAGCACCCGGCGCCAGGCGCCCGCGCTCAACTCCCGCCGCTCACCCATCACTTCGGCCAGCCGCAGCAGCGTGACGCGGGGCCGTACCTCGTCCACGACCGCCACCGGCAGGTCCGCGTCCAGCACCCGCAGCACCAGGTCCGCGTCCGCCCGTGAGCCGGCCAGCCCCGCCGCGTCCGGCACGACCTCGCCGAGCGCCGCCCGCACCGGCACCCGCAGCGCCTGCCCCGCCCGCGCCACGATGTCCTCGGCCAGCCGCTTGTGCCGTTCACCGGAACCGGGCAGCACCGCGTACACCACCCCGTCCACCAGCACCCCCGCGTGCCGCCCGTAGCGCGCCTCGCACTGCAGGCGTACGACGTCCAGCAGACGCAGCGCCGTGCGCTCGGCGTCCGGGACGCCGACGGCGGAGTCCAGCACGAAGGCCGCCACCCGGGCGGGACCGGCCAGGCCCAGGCGCTCGGCGGCCGTCGCCGCGTCCGCCGCCGAGCCGTCCAGCAGCCGGCGCAGCAGCTCGCTGCCCCGGTGCCGGGCCAGTTCCCGGGCCGCGCGCGCCCGCAGCAGGAGCAGGGCGGCCGTGGAGGCGCCCTGGGTGAGGGTGTCCTCGGCGTCCGGGGCGAGCGAGCCGCCGTCGATCACCCACACCGAGCCGAGCGTCTCCCCGCCGGCCCGCACCGGCATGGCGAGGCGGGGCAGGTCTCCGGCCGAGAGCGCGGGCAGCCGGACCGGCCGGTCGGCGGCGAACAGCCGGCGGTACTGCTCGGTGTTCTCCGCGCTGGCCGGTACCTGGCGGCCGAGGATGCCCTGCCGGCGGTCCTCGTCCACCGGCTGTCCGGGGACGGTGGAGTAGGCGAGGATGCGCTGGCGGGGGTCCTCGACGGCGGTGGCCCCGCCGGTCGCCGTCGCGATCGCGTCGGCCAGCGCGAACAGGTCGCCGAGCCCGGTGTCGGAGGGCACGGCGGCGGGCTCGGCGGCGATGGCGGAGGCCAGCAGCAGATGGACGTGGTGCCAGGCCGCGTCCTCGGCGACCGACAGCAGGGCCACGCTGTGCGCCTCCGCCTGCGCGACCGGGCCGTCCGCGCCGCGCACCACCACTCCGGTCAGCCCGGCCTCGGCCGCCGCCCGCAGCAGCGGCCCGGATTCCGCCGCCGGGACGCCGACCGCGAGCAGGAGTGCGCCGGGCTGCCGGGAAAGCGGGGTGCGGCCGTCGTGGAGCACCGCCTCGGTCACGGGGACGGCCTGCCCGGCGGGGGCCGTGTGCAGACGCAGGGCGGGGCCGCCGACGACGTCCAGGAGGTCACCGAGGGTGCAGGCGCTCATGAGGGGTCCCAGCGGGCGGTTGGCGGATGGTGAAACGAACGTACGCGGGCGTTGGCCGCTCGCACAACACACGCCGGTCCGGCTCCTTCGAGACTCGTGCCATGACAGCAGGAGTCACCATCCGCACCGTCCACGACGTCGCCTCCCTCGCGGCCGTGGCCGACTACTTCAGCGACGTCTGGCGGACCCCCCGCACCGCCCCGCCCTACCCGGCCGAGGTTCTGCACAGCCTGGTGCACGCCGGCGGCGCGGTGCACGGCGCGTACGACGGGCAGCGGCTCGCGGGCGCCTCCGTCGCCGTCCTCGGCGCCGAGCGCAGCACGTACTCGCTGGTGGCCGCGGCCGAGCGGGGGCTCGGGCACGCCGTGAAGCAGGCCCAGCGGGACTGGGCCCTCGGGGCGGGCGCCCGCACCATGCGCTGGACCTTCGACCCGCTGGTCGGCCGCAACGCCCGCTTCAACCTGGCCAAGCTGGGGGCCACCGGCACGGAGTACCTGGTCGACTTCTACGGCCCGATGACCGACGGCGTGAACGACGGCGACGAGAGCGACCGGCTGACGGTGACCTGGGACCTGGCGGGGGACCCGCGCACGCCCGCGGCGCCGTACGCACCCCGCGGACCGGTCACCGCCACCGCGCCCGACGGCGACCCCCTCGCCCGCCGCGACGAGCGGCACGTCTGGTGCCGGGTGCCGGAGGACGTCGTCAAGCTGCGCGCCGCCGACCCGGCGCTGGCGCTGCGCTGGCGGCACGCGGTGCGCGAGGTGCTGCTGACGGCCTTCGCGGAGGGGTTCCGGGCCACCGGGATGTCCCGCGACGGCTGGTACACCCTGACCCGGACGGAGGAGGCCGCGTGAAGCTGGAGCGCGTCGAGATCGTGCACGTGGCGATCCCGCTGGTCACCCCGTTCCGTACGTCCTTCGGGACGATGACGACGAAGGACACCTTCCTCCTGCACGTCGTCACCGACTCCGCCGAGGGCTGGTCGGAGTTCGCCGCCGACCCCGAGCCGCTGTACTGCTCGGAGTTCGTCGCCGGCGCCGAGATCGTGCTGCGCGACTTCCTGATCCCGCGCGTGGCGGCGCTGGGGGAGGTCACGGCGGCCGCCCTCGCCCCGGCCGTGGCGAAGATCAAGGGCCACGAGCTGGCGAAGGCGGCCCTGGAGACGGCGCTGCTGGACGCCGAGCTGCGGTCGTACGGCATGCCGCTCGCGACGTATCTCGGCGCGGTGCGGGACCGGGTGCCCGCCGGGGTGTCGGTCGGCATCAAGAACTCGGTGCCGGAGCTGCTGGACGACGTCGAGCGCTACCTCGCCGAGGGGTATGTGCGCATCAAGCTGAAGATCGAGCCCGGCTGGGACGTGGAGCCGGTGCGCGCGGTCCGCGACCGCTTCGGCGACGCCCTGCCCCTCCAGGTGGACGCCAACACCGCGTACACCCTCGCGGACGCCGGACATCTGCGGCGCCTGGACGACTTCGGGCTGCTGCTGATCGAGGAGCCGCTGGAGGAGAACAACCTGTACGCCCACGCCCAGCTGCAGAAGCGCCTGCGCACCCCCGTCTGCCTGGACGAGTCCCTGCACCACGCCTCCGACACCGCCGCCGCGATCGCGATGGACGCCTGCCGGGTGGTGAACGTCAAGCCCGCCCGGGTCGGCGGCTACCTCGAGGCCCGCCGGGTCCACGACGTGGCGCACGCGCACGGCGTCCCGGTGTGGTGCGGCGGCATGCTGGAGACGGGCATCGGCCGCGCCCCCAACCTGGCCCTGGCAGCCCTGCCCGGCTTCACCCTCCCCGGGGACACCTCCGCCTCGGCCCGCTACTTCGCCGAGGACATCACCGAGCCGTTCGTGCTGCGGGACGGCCACCTGCCGGTGCCGACCGCCCCCGGGATCGGCATCGAGCCCCTTCCGGAGGCCCTGCGCCGCTTCACCCGTCGGCGACGGGACCTGTACGCGGCATAAGGCACGACCTGTGGTCGCGTTAGATTGATCCCGTGCTCTCACGTCTCACGCGTCTCCAGGCCGTAGCAGTCTGTGCGCTGCCCGTCGTGGCCCTGCTGGCCACGGCGGCGTTCGCGCCGCTGCCGTTCTCGGTGGCGCAGCCCGGGATGACGGCGAACGTGCTCGGCGAGAACAAGGGCGCACAGGTGATCACCGTCTCCGGCGCGCAGGCCCGCAGGACCAGCGGGCAGCTGCGGATGGTGACGATCGAGGCGACCGGCCCGGACGCCACGGTGACCCTCGGGGACGTGGCCGGCAACTGGTTCCGCACCGACCGGGCCGTCATGCCCCGCGACGCGGTCTACCCGAGCGGCAACACCGTCAAGGAGATCGAGAAGCACAACGCGGCGCAGATGAAGCAGTCCCAGGACGCGGCGACCCAGGCGGCGCTGAAGTACCTCGGGCTGAGCGCCGACAAGGTCAAGGTCACGCTGAAGCTCGCCGACGTGGGCGGGCCGAGCGCGGGCCTGCTGTTCACCCTGGGGATCATCGACAAGCTGCACGGCGACGGCAGCGGCGGCGACCTCACGGGCGGGCGCACCATCGCCGGTACGGGCACGATCGACGCCTCCGGCACCGTCGGCGCGGTCGGCGGGGTGGCCCTGAAGACCCAGGCCGCCCGACGCGACGGCGCCACGGTCTTCCTGGTCCCTAGGGCCGAGTGCACCGACGCCCGGGCGGAACTCCCCAAGGGCCTGCGCCTGGTCCCGGTGACCACGCTCAAGGATGCCGTGAACTCCCTTCAGGCGCTGGAGAGCGGCAAGGGGTCCGTGCCGGGCTGCTGAGCCTCAGCCGGCGCGTCACGCGTCATCGTGCCCGGCCGCCTGCTCCACCAGCGGGATGATCCGCAGCGGAACCGGGTTCTCCATCACGATCGCCGTGGACGCCCGGACGATGCCGTCGAAACCGACGACCCGGTCGATGACCCGCTGCAGATCGGCGTTCGAGCGGGCCACCAGCCGGCACAGCATGTCCCCGCTGCCGGTGGTGGTGAGCAGTTCCAGCACCTCCGGCACGGTCGCCAGGTGTGCGCGGACGTCGGCGCCCTGGCCCTGCCGGATCTGCAGCGTGGCGAAGGCGGTGACCGGGTAGCCGAGGGCCGCCGGGTCCACCTGGGGGCCGAATCCCCGGATGACGCCGTTCGACTGAAGCCGGTCCAGGCGCGCCTGGACCGTGCCCCGGGCGACCCCGAGCCGCCGGGACATCTCCAGCACGCCGATGCGCGGCTCCCGGGCGAGGAGCACGATGATCCGCCCGTCCAGATGATCGATCGCCACGGCACCCCCAGGGATGAGCATCCTGTACAGAAAGACCGCCAGTTCGGTCATATCACTGAACAGATTGCCCAGTGAATACGGAAACTATTGCGCACCTTGCAGAGCGGGTCCACGCTTCCGCCATGACGCAGACCACACACCACACTCCCGACACCGCCCGGCAGGCCGACCCCTTCCCGGTCAAGGGAATGGACGCGGTCGTCTTCGCCGTGGGCAACGCCAAGCAGGCCGCGCACTACTACTCCACCGCCTTCGGCATGAAGCTGGTCGCCTACTCCGGACCGGAGAACGGCAGCCGCGAGACCGCCAGTTACGTGCTCGAGAACGGCTCCGCCCGCTTCGTGTTCACCTCGGTGATCAAGCAGAGCAGCGACTGGGGCCGCTTCCTCGCCCGGCACGTGGCCGAGCACGGCGACGGCGTCATCGACCTGGCCATCGAGGTCCCGGACGCCCGCGCCGCGCACGCCTACGCCGTCGAGCACGGCGCCCGTTCGATCGCCGAGCCGTACGAGGTCAAGGACGAGCACGGCACCGTCGTCCTCGCCGCGATCGCCACCTACGGCGAGACCCGCCACACCCTGGTCGACCGCTCCGGCTACGACGGCCCCTACCTGCCCGGTTACGTCGCCGCGCGGCCGATGGTCGCCCCGCCCGCCCAGCGCACCTTCCAGGCCATCGACCACTGCGTCGGCAACGTCGAACTCGGCAGGATGGACGAGTGGGTCGGGTTCTACAACCGGGTCATGGGCTTCACGAACATGAAGGAGTTCGTGGGCGACGACATCGCCACCGAGTACAGCGCGCTGATGTCGAAGGTCGTCGCGGACGGCACCCTCAAGGTCAAGTTCCCGCTCAACGAGCCCGCGATCGCCAAGAAGAAGTCCCAGATCGACGAGTACCTGGAGTTCTACGGCGGCCCCGGCGTCCAGCACATCGCGCTGAACACCAACGACATCGTGCAGACGGTCCGCACCATGCGCGCGGCCGGTGTGGAGTTCCTCAACACCCCCGACTCCTACTACGACACCCTCGGCGAGTGGGTCGGCGACACCCGGGTGCCCGTCGAGACGCTGCGCGAGCTGAAGATCCTCGCCGACCGCGACGAGGACGGCTACCTGCTGCAGATCTTCACCAAGCCGGTCCAGGACCGCCCGACGGTGTTCTTCGAGATCATCGAACGCCACGGCTCCATGGGCTTCGGCAAGGGCAACTTCAAGGCCCTGTTCGAGGCGATCGAGCGGGAGCAGGCCAAGCGCGGCAACCTGTGAGCCGTGGCCGCCAGGCGTAGAAGAGGGCCATCGCGCGGTTGATCGCGTGGCCGTCTCGCCCGGTCGGCCTCGCCGCGGTCGGGGCGGGCCCGCGCATCAGGCGGGCCCGATCCCGGAGCGTGACTCAGTCTCCAGGAACGGTTCACACCGATGGCCGTGAGTGCGACCCTTTGATCATGAGCCGCATCGAAGCGCCCCGCTCCGAAGACGCCATGGACACCGGCAGCCTCACCGACCGGCTCCTGGCCGGCCTGCCCGCCGAGGCCGTCCTGACCGACCCCGACGTCACCGCCGCCTACGCCAACGACATGGCGAGCTTCTGCCCGGCCGGCACCCCGGCCGTCGTCGTCCTGCCGCGCACCGTCGAACACGTGCAGCACGTCATGCGTACCGCCACCGAACTGCGCGTCCCGGTGGTCCCGCAGGGCGCCCGCTCCGGCCTGTCCGGCGCCGCCAACGCCACCGACGGCTGCATCGTGCTGTCCCTCACCAAGATGGACCGCATCCTGGAGATCAGCCCCGTCGACCGGATCGCGGTGGTCGAACCCGGAGTGATCAACGCGACGCTGTCCCGCGCGGTCGAGGAACACGGCCTGTACTACCCGCCGGACCCCTCCAGCTGGGAGATGTGCACCATCGGCGGCAACATCGGCACCGGGTCCGGCGGCCTGTGCTGTGTGAAGTACGGGGTCACGGCCGAGTACGTGCTCGGCCTGGACGTGGTGCTGGCCGACGGCCGCCTGCTGTCCACCGGCCGCCGCACCGCCAAGGGCGTCGCCGGCTACGACCTCACCCGCCTGTTCGTCGGCTCCGAGGGCTCGCTCGGCATCGTCGTACGGGCCGTGCTGGCGCTCAGGCCCAAGCCGCCGCAGCAGCTGGTGCTGGCCGCCGAGTTCCCCTCCGCAGCGGCCGCCTGCGACGCCGTGTGCCGGATCATGGAGGGCGGTCACGTCCCCTCCCTCCTCGAACTGATGGACCGTACGACCGTCAAGGCGGTCAACGACCTGGCCCACATGGGCCTGCCGGAGACCACCGAGGCGCTGCTGCTGGCCGCCTTCGACACCCCGGACCCGGCCGCCGACCTCGCCGCCGTCGGCGCGCTGTGCGAGGCCGCCGGCGCCACCGAGGTGGTCCCGGCCGAGGACGCGGCCGAGTCCGAGCTGCTGCTCAAGGCCCGGCGGCTCTCGCTGACCGCGCTGGAGGCGGTCAAGGGCACGACGATGATCGACGACGTGTGCGTGCCCCGCTCGCAGCTCGGCGCGATGCTGGAAGGCGTCGAGCGGATCGCCGCCACCTACGGCCTGACCATCGGCGTCTGCGCACACGCCGGCGACGGCAACACCCACCCCACGGTCTGCTTCGACGCCCAGGACGTCGACGAGTCCCGGCGGGCCCGCGAGTCCTTCGACGAGATCATGGCCCTCGGCCTGCGGCTCGGCGGCACCATCACCGGCGAACACGGCGTCGGCGTACTGAAGAAGGAGTGGCTCGCCCGGGAGATCGGCCCGGTCGGGGTCGAGATGCAGCGGGCCGTGAAGCACGCCTTCGACCCGCTGAACCTCCTCAACCCGGGCAAGGTCCTCTGAGCCCTCGGTACGGCCACTCACTGGGCGAGCAGCTGGTCGAGCGCGTCGTCGATGCCCAGCTGCCCGCCCTCGGTCCCCGGGGGCACGGCCCGCAGTGTCCGCTCCAGCCAGGCCGACACCTGCGGGACCGGCGCCTGGAGCAGAGCGTCCCCGTCCGGTGAGCTCAGCGCCATCAGCACGACGCCGCGCCCCTCCGCCTTCGACGGCCACACCCGCACGTCCCCCTGCCCGCACGGCCGGAACACGCCCTCCACCAGCAGGTCGCGGGCGAACGTCCAGGTGACGGGGGAGGCGGAGTTGATGTGGAAGGCGATGTGGACGGCGTACGGATCGTCGGAGCGGTAGCTCAGCCGGGCCGGAACCGGGATGCCGCGTTCCGGCGACAGGATGAGCCTCAGTTCCAGCTCCCGCTCCACCACGGTGTGATGCATGACCTGCTGTCCTTTCTGTCGGGGTCCTGCCGGGGCCCCTCGGAACGGGCCCGCGCCGGGGGAGAGGGGGCAGGGGCCGGGCCATTACGCGGGTTCGGGGAAATTTTTTTTCGGGCCCGGGTGAGAGCCGGGTACGGCGTTGCCCGGAAAGGGGTGGGTCCTGCGGGACTGGCGCTGCGGACTGCCGCGGTCTGATAGATGTGGAGGCCCCCATCCCACCCCCGAGCAGATACGGGACGACGGACATGAGCGCCCCAACCCCGGCCCCAGGTGACGACACGCCCCGCGAGGGCTACTACCCGGACCCGTCCATCCCCGGATACGTCCGGTACTGGAACGGCGCCTCCTGGGTGCCCGGCACCAGCCGTCCGGCGCCGAAGGACGGCGAACGGCTCACCGCGCCGCCCGGTGTCCGTCCCGCGGCCCCGGCCGTCGAGGAGACGGGCCCGCACTTCTTCGACGAGGACCCGGCCCCGGCTCCCTCCGGGCAGCCCGGTGCCGGTGGTGCCGGCCGGTCCGCGGGCCGGTTCGGTTCCGCCGGTGACGGCGACGGTCGTACCGCCTGGGGCGCCGACCCCCGGGTGCCCGCGGAGGGTTCGGCCGGGCCGGGCGGCCAGGCAGGCCGCCCCGACGGCACGGCCTCGGTACCGCCGGGGGAGGGCGACGACCAGGACCCCGGCGGTACCTTCATCTTCCGCCGGCCGGTCCCGGGGCCCGCGGCCGTGAGGGACGACGGCACGATGACGTTCCGCCCGGTGCCCGGCCAGAGCCGGCGGGGCGGGCAGCCCGGGTCCGGCCCGCAGGCCTCCGGCGCCGAAGCCGGGGCAGGTCCCGGCTTCGGACCGCACGGCGCGGCCCAGGGCCCCGGCTTCGCCACGCCCGCGTCCGACACGGGACCGGCGGGCTCCGGCACGGGCGCGGCCGGCCACGACGCGGGTGCGGCCGGTTCGCCCGCGGCGCCCGGCGGCTTCGGGCCGCAGACCCCCGGCGCCGGTGCCGGTTTCGGCCCGCACGCCTCCGGCGCGGGGCCGGCGCCCGGCGGCTTCGGCCCCCAGGGCCCCGTCGGCGCTCCCACCCCGCCCACCGCGAACCCCGCCGCTGCCTCCCCGAACCCCGCCTCCCCGGCCGGAGGCCCCGGTTTCGGTGCCGGCAAGGCCGCCGCCGCCCGTGCCGCCGCCGGGCAGGCACCGCAGGCCCAGCCCGCACCCCCCGCCCAGGCGGCCGTCGCGCCCTCGGTACCGGCGCAGGGCGGAGTCCCGGTCACCCCGGTGACCAGCGGGCCCGGTGGCGGACAGGCGTCCTGGGCGCAGCAGGTGCACCAGCTGGCCGGCGGCGGGGACGAGCAGCCCGTGGCGCCGTGGAAACCGCCGGTGGAGGACCTGTTCCAGGCCGCCGCGCGCCGGCAGGCCGCCGCCCGTCCCGCCGGGCTCGGCAAGCGGTGCGCCGCCCGGCTGATCGACACCCTGGTCGTGGGCGCCGTGATGGCCGCCGCCGCGGTACCGCTCGGCACCAAGGCCCTCGACCATGTCCAGCAGAAGATCGACGCGGCCAGGCTGTCCGGCCGCGAGGTCACCGTCTGGCTGCTCGACGGCACGACCGCCACCAGCCTCGGCATCGTGCTCGCCGTGCTGCTGCTGGCCGGCGTCGGGTACGAGGTGCTGCCGACCGCCAAGTGGGGCCGCACCCTGGGCAAGAAGCTGCTCGGTCTGGAGGTCCGGGACATCGAGGCGCACGAGCCTCCGACCTTCGGCCCGGCGCTGCGCCGCTGGCTGGTGTACAGCGTGCCCGGGCTGCTCGGCATCGGGATCGTGGGCGTGCTGTGGTGCCTGTTCGACCGGCCCTGGCGCCAGTGCTGGCACGACAAGGCGGCGCACACGTTCGTCGCGGGCTGAGCGCGGGGCACGGCCGTACTCCGTACGGCCGTCCGCCGGGTGCGGAGCCGGGGCGTTCGCGGTCCACTCGGGCCATGAGCAGCGAACCGCCCCCCGGCTCCGGAGAGCAGCCCCCCGAGGACGACCCGTTCAGGAAGCGGCCCCCGTCGGACCAGGGGCCGGGCTCGCCGTACGACGCCCCGTACGGCGGTGCGCAGAAGCCGCCGCCGGGCGGCGGGCAACCCCCGGGCGGCGGCCAGCCACCCCCGTACGGGAGCGGCGAGCCACCGCCGCCGTACGGCGACCAGCCACCGCCCCCGTACGGCGGGGACCAGCCCCCTCCCTACGGCGGCGGCCCCCACGGAGGCGGGCCCTACGGCACCGGCCCCTACGGCGCGGGTGCCGGTGGCTACCCCGCCGACCCGCTCGCCGGCATGCCCCCGCTCGCCGACAGCGCCAGGCGGACGGTCGCGCGGATCGTCGACATGATCCTGGTCGGCATCGTCGTCTGGCTGCTCACCTGGGCGTTCGGAGTGCGCGAGTACCAGGTCAACGGCGATCACGTCGAGGTCGGCAAGTCCGTGGGACAGTCCTTCATCGCGGTCGCGCTGTACGTCGCGTACGACACGTTCATGATGACCCGGTACGGCCAGACCCTCGGCAAGAAGTGGTTCAACATGCGGGTGGCGAACCTGGACAACGGCGCCACCCCCTCGGTGCAGACGAACCTGATCCGCGCCCTGGTGCTGTGGGTGCCGTTCGCCTTCTGCTGTGCCTGCATCTGGACGGCGATCTGCGGCGGCTGGAGCTACTTCGACAAGCCCTACAAGCAGGGGCTGCACGACAAGGCGGCCAGGACGGTGGTGGTCAGCACCGGTTGAGCGAACCGTCCTGGGTGCCCATGCGAAAGCGGCGGGTCCGCGCCGTCACGGACCCGCCGCTTTCGTGTGCCCGCTGTTCACAGGGCGGTGGACACCGGCTGCTCCTGGGGCGCGGGTTCGGCGCCGCGCCCCCGCACAGGCCGGTCGTCGGCCGGTGCCTGGGCCGGTGCGTCGGTGGCTGCCTCGGTGGTCGCCTCGGTCGTACGGACCTTCGGCAGCGGCACCGTCATCGCCACGAGCAGCCCGAGGGCCAGCGCCGCGAGGGCGATGACGGTGACCCCGAGGCCTGAACTCGTCTGGGACAGCAGCAGCATGGCGAGCGTCGAGAAGATCACGGTGCACGAACCGTAAACGAGCTGTGCGGCAGTCGGACGAGGCATGGCAATCGTGTCCTCGGAACTCTTCGGGGGATTCTTCGGGGGATCGGGGCGTGCCATTCGACTCTCTTCGCGTGCATGCCCGAAGGGGACCCCCGGTAAGCGTGACCTAACCCACGGTACCGGTGCACGGGGGGCGCACAGGAAGCACGGTAACCGTAAAGCGGACGCCATCTGCGCATAGTGCAGAGGAAGTGGCCGAGTCAAGATCTGTCTTTTCTTCTAAACCTCTAGTCAAATGTCGTCACTTGACATGCGCCGAACAGGCGCAGGGGAGGAACTCAAGTGACCAGCAGATCCTGGACGTTCAGAGCGGCCGCGATCGGCGTGACGCTCGCCGCGGCCTCCGCCACGTTCGCCACCTTCGCCGTCGCGGAGGCGAGCACCCCGACCCGGTCCGCGGCCACAGGCCGGCACGACCCGGCCCCGGTGAACCAGCGGGCACACGACCTCGACGGCCCGCTCAGCAAGACCCAGGCGGCCCAGCGCCAAGAGGCGCTGAACCAGCTCATATCGGGGAAGGCCACGGCGCAGGAGCGCGACGGCTCCAAGGTGGTCCAGCTCAAGAGCCGTAAAGGCAAGGGCAAGTACGTCGAGCTGAGCCGCGAGAAGACCGACAGGATCTTCACGATCCTGGTGGAGTTCGGGGACAGGACCGACCCGAAGTTCGGCGGCACGGCCGGCCCGCTGCACAACACCATCGCCGCGCCGGACCGGAAGAAGGACAACTCCACGGCCTGGCAGCAGGACTACAACCAGAAGCACTACCAGGACCTCTACTTCGGCACCCGCAACAAGACCGAGTCGCTGAAGAAGTACTACGAGAAGCAGTCCTCGGGCCGCTACTCGGTGGACGGCGAGGTCACGGACTGGGTCAAGGTCCCGTACAACGAGGCCCGTTACGGCAACAACGCCTGCGGTCAGACCAACTGCCCGAGCGTGTGGAACGTGGTCAGCGACGGCCTGAACGCCTGGGTCGCCCAGCAGAAGGCGGCCGGCCGGACCGACGCGGACATCAAGAAGGACCTCGCCCAGTACGACCAGTGGGACCGGTACGACCACGACCACGACGGCAACTTCAACGAGCCCGACGGCTACATCGACCACTTCCAGATCGTGCACGCCGGTGAGGACGAGTCCGCTGGCGGCGGCGCGCAGGGCAAGGACGCGATCTGGGCCCACCGCTGGTACGCCTTCGGCACCGACGCCGGCTCCACCGGCCCGGCGGACAACAAGCTCGGCGGCGCCCAGGTCGGCGACACCGGCATCTGGGTCGGCGACTACACCATCCAGCCGGAGAACGGCGGCCTCGGCGTCTTCGCCCACGAGTACGGCCACGACCTCGGCCTGCCCGACGAGTACGACACCGCCGGCGGCGACAACTCCACCGGTTTCTGGACCCTGATGTCCTCCGGCTCCTGGCTCGGCACCGGCCGGGAGTCCATCGGCGACCTGCCCGGCGACATGAACGCCTGGGACAAGCTGCAGCTCGGCTGGCTGAACTACGACACCGCCGAGGCCGGTACGCAGTCCACGCACAAGCTGGGCGTCGCCGAGTACAACACCTGGGACAAGCAGGCCCTCGTGGTCAACCTGCCGGACAAGGCGGTCACCACCACGATCACCCAGCCCGCCGAGGGCAGGGCCCAGTGGTGGAGCGGCAGCGGCAACGACCTGAAGAACACGCTCACCCGGTCCGTCGACCTCACCGGCAGGTCCTCGGCGAAGCTGGACCTGGACGGCTGGTGGGCCACCGAGGACGGCTACGACTTCGTCTACACCGAGGCGTCGACCGACGGCGGTGCCAACTGGACCGCCCTGGACGGCACGGCGGACGGTCGGGCCATCGGGCGTGACGGCAGCGGCAAGCCGGCGCTGACCGGCTTCTCGCAGACCCACAAGAAGCTGTCGTACTCGCTGGACGCCTACGCGGGCAGGAAGATCGACCTGCGCTTCCGCTACGCCACGGACAGCGGTGTCGCGGGGAACGGCTTCACGGCCGACGAGATCACCGTGACCGCCGACGGCACGCCGCTCTTCTCGGACAACGCCGAGACGCAGGACGCCGGTTGGACCGCGGCGGGCTTCTCCCGCATCGGCGCGTCCTTCACCAAGGACTACAAGCAGTACTACATCGCCGAGAACCGGCAGTACGTGTCGTACGACAGGACGCTGAGGACGGGCCCGTACAACTTCGGCTTCTCCACGACCCGTCCGGGCTGGGTGGAGCACTACCCGTACCAGAACGGCCTGTTGATCTGGAAGTGGGACACCTCCGAGGCGGACAACAACACCAACAGCGCCAACGGCCACCCGGGTTCCGGTCTGATCCTGCCGATCGACTCGCACCCGACGGCCCTGAAGTGGTCCGACGGCACGCTGATGCGCAACCGCATGCAGGCCTACGACTCCCCGTTCAGCCTGTACGGCACGGACGGCATCACCCTGAACAAGGCCGACGTCGCGACGGTGATCAAGGCGTCGAAGGGGGTGCCGGTCTTCGACGACCACACCGGCACCTACTACGACCCGTCGAACCCCACGGGGGGTGTGAGGGTCACTGACACCAACACCAGGATCACCATCGTCAAGCAGGCCAAGAACGGCTCGACGATCTTGCTCAAGGTTGGTCCAGCGGTGAAGTAGTTCGCATTTTCGCAGGTCAGACGCGTATCGGCGGCAACCCCTTGGCGGGTCGCCGCCGATCGTGTTTAGGTGCGTGCTGTGGATCGCTTATTGACACCGACCGAAACGGGGATGTGACCGCATGGCCGCTGGAGGCTTCTGCAAGCTGCCGAACGGCACGGTCGTGGTGGCGCTGAACCTGCCCTACGGCTCCGCCGCGGTGCGGGTACTGGTGCACGCCCAGAACCGCGCCCGAGCCCTGACCAGGCTCCGCAACCTGGGGTTGCGTGCGATCTACCTCCGGGGGAACGCCGCGCCTCCCACACCGGACGAGATCACCGCCGTACTGCACCACCCGGACGGCCTGATATGGCGCACGGCACCGGCCGACAACGGTGTCATCGTGAACGAGCTGTGGCATCCCATCCGGGCACTTCTTCGCAGGTCAGCGGTGGTGCAGTGATCTCTAGCCACTGACCACGGGCTTGCCCGTCAGCTCCACCCCCGCCTCCCGCATCTCCTCCAGGGCCCTCTCCGTCGTCTCCGGAGCCACCCCGGCCGTGAGGTCCAGCAGGACCTGGGTGCGGAAGCCCTCCCGCACCGCGTCCAGTGCGGTGGCGCGCACGCAGTGGTCCGTGGCTATGCCGACCACGTCGACCTCGTCGATGTGGCGGGCGCGGAGCCAGTCGGCCAGGGAGGTGCCGTTCTCCTCCTTGCCCTCGAAGCCGCTGTAGGCCGCCGAGTACTCCCCCTTGGAGAAGACCGCGTCGACCGCGCCGGAGGCGACGGCGGGGGCGAAGTTGGGGTGGAAGCCCACCCCCTCCGTGCCCGCGACACAGTGCGCGGGCCAGGAGTGGGCGAAGTCGGGGTTGTCGGCGAAGTGGCCGCCGGGCGCGATGTGGTGGTCCCGGGTGGCCACCACATGGCGGTATCCGGTGCCCGCCGCCTGGCCGATCAGCTCGGTGACGGCGGCGGCGACGTCCGCACCTCCGGCCACCGCGAGGCTGCCCCCCTCGCAGAAGTCGTTCTGCACATCTACGACGATCAAGGCGCGGCGCATGGTGGGTGTCCTTCGACTGAGGTCCAAGTAACTGAGCCTAGAGACTTACGGCCCCGTAGGGGAGGGGGCGTGGGGCGTGGACGGGCGGCGGTCCCGCTTTAGCTACCCGAGGGCCCCTGGACGTACTCCGTCGGAAGGACGGGTTCCCCTCGGGAGAGCTGGGTGGCGGAGAGGGGAAGGTTCGCGCGGGCGGCGATATGGCGGTCCCGGGGCACGTCCAGGGGTTCGCGGGCGACGACGTCCCCGCTCTTGATC
Organism: Streptomyces sp. NPDC001153; assembly: GCF_053598315.1. Lineage (NCBI taxonomy): Bacteria > Bacillati > Actinomycetota > Actinomycetes > Kitasatosporales > Streptomycetaceae > Streptomyces > Streptomyces sp. NPDC001153. The sequence goes on along the minus strand of NZ_JBSFJZ010000004.1, from coordinate 201,876 downwards.
AGCTGGACCAGCAGCCGGTGGTCGGCGAGCTCCGCCGGTACCGCGCCGGTGCCCACGACCTCGGCCTCGGCCACCCCGTCCGCGTCCAGCCGGCGGGCCGCCCACTTGCGGCCCCCGAGGGAGGTCTTGCCGCCGCTGGACTTCTTCGCGACCGGCACGAGCGGTGCCTTCGGGTCGGCGGTCTCGGCACGGGCGACCAGCTTGTAGACCATGGAGGCGGTCGGGTGCCCGGAGCCGGTGACCAGCTGGGTGCCGACGCCGTACGCGTCCACCGGGGCGGCGGCCAGCGAGGCGATCGCGTATTCGTCCAGGTCGGAGGTGACCACGATCTTGGTGTTCGTGGCGCCCAGCTCGTCCAGCTGCTGGCGCACCCGGTGCGCCACGAGCAGCAGGTCGCCGGAGTCGATGCGGACCGCGCCCAGCTCGGGGCCGGCCACCTCCACCGCCGTGCGGACGGCCTCGGCGACGTCGTAGGTGTCCACGAGCAGGGTGGTGCCCCGGCCGAGGGTGTCGACCTGGGCCTGGAAGGCGTCCCGCTCGCGGTCGTGGAGCAGGGTGAAGGCGTGGGCCGAGGTGCCGACCGTCGGGATGCCGTAGCGGAAGCCTGCCGCGAGGTCGGAGGTGGTCGCGAAGCCGCCGACGTACGCGGCGCGCGCGGCGGCGACCGCGGCCAGTTCGTGAGTGCGGCGGGCGCCCATCTCGATCAGCGGGCGCTCGCCCGCGGCGGAGGCCATCCGGGAGGCGGCCGCGGCGATCGCGGAGTCGTGGTTGAGGATGGAGAGGATCACCGTCTCCAGCAGCACGCACTCGGCGAAGGTGCCCTCGACGCGCATGACCGGCGAGCCGGGGAAGTAGACCTCGCCCTCGGGGTAGCCCCAGACGTCCCCGGCGAAGCGGTAGCCGGCGAGCCACTCCAGGGTCTGCTCGTCGACGATCTTCCGCTCGCGCAGGAAGCCGAGGACGTCCGCGTCGAAGCGGAAGTTCTCCACCGCGTCCAGCACGCGCCCGGTGCCCGCCACCACGCCGTAGCGGCGCCCGTCCGGCAGCCGCCTGGTGAAGACCTCGAACACGCTCCGCCGTTCGGCCGTACCCGCCTTCAGGGCGGCCTGCAGCATCGTCAGCTCGTACTGGTCCGTGAAGAGCGCCGTCGAGGGAACATCCACCGGCAGCCGAAGGTCCGCTGTGTTCATGGCAACTGATCGTACTCCCTTTTCGTCGGTGTGACGATTTTTCCTCGCCGTGGCAGCATGGGCACTGTGACGTCACCCGCGCCCCTAGAGATCGAACGCACAGAGTCGGCGGAGGAGGTCTTCGCCGTACCCGAGCCCGACGTCCCCTGGGTCACGATCGTGCACAACGACCCGGTCAACCTCATGAGCTATGTGACGTACGTCTTCCAGTCGTACTTCGGCTACTCCAAGGACAAGGCCACCAAGCTCATGCTCGACGTCCACCACAAGGGCCGGGCGGTCGTCTCCAGTGGCACGCGCGAGGAGATGGAACGCGACGTGCAGGCGATGCACGGTTACGGTCTGTGGGCCACCCTTCAGCAGGACCGGAAATGACCCGCCCCCGTCCGCAGGACCGGAAGTAGCGAACCCATTTACATGCCCGGACATTTCGAACCGCTCCCCGGCGGCGGCGCGGCCGTCGCACTCGACGACGTCGAGATCTCCATCATCCGGTCGCTGGCCGTCCAGCTGCTGGAGCTCATCGGCCCCGGGCCGGGCGCCGACAGCCCGAAGGACCCGCTCGCCGAGCTGTTCGCGGAGGGTCCGAGCGAGCCGCCCGCCGATCCGGTGCTCAGAAGGCTCTTCCCGGACGCCTACAGCGACCCCGAGCAGGCCCCGGACTCGCCCGCCCAGGCCGAGGAGCAGCGGGCCCACTCGGCCGAGTTCCGCCGCTACACCGAGAACGACCTGAGGGCCGGCAAGCGGGAGAACGCGCTCGCGGTGATCCGCAGCCTGGACGCGCTGGCGCCGGTGGACGAGGGCGGGGCGGTGCTGAACCTGTCGCCGGAGGAGTCCCGGCGGTGGCTGGGCGCCCTCAACGATCTCCGGCTCGCGATCGGTGCCCGGCTGGAGATCACCGACGAGGACGACACCGACCTGCTCTACCGGCTCCCGGACGAGGACCCACGCAAGCCGATGGTGATGGCCTATCTGTGGCTGGGCGGCCTCCAGGAGACCCTGGTGACGACCCTTATGTCATAGTCCCGACCGTTTTCGTGTTCGCTCAGCGGACGCTCAAATCCGGATAACGATCCCGTCACCGTTGCGGCCTGGTTTGCCGCATTCGAGGGGTCTTTGTCCGTCTTTTCCTGTGGGGTGCGTCACAACCCTTCTCCGTGATCAATATTGCGGCCGTGATAAATCTTCACGACCGCCCGGCCGACACCACCCATGTCCGGCCGGGTGCGCCACCGAGCCGACGACCGTCGGCCAGGCAGGGGGCGGGACCGCGAATCCCGCCCTGCTCCATCCATCCGGGGGGATCGAAACCCGATCCGCGGCCGACGCGACGAAGGCCCGGGTCGGCATGGAGAAAGGCGCACCACACATGACCTCAGCGCAGGTCGACCAGCATCGCGACGGCGAAGAGGCCGCGCGGACCGCGGACGGCGAGGGCGGCGAGGGGTATCAGCGCGGGCTCGGTTCCCGCCAGATCCAGATGATCGCCATCGGCGGGGCCATCGGCACCGGCCTGTTCCTCGGCGCGGGCAAGGGCATTTCCAAGGCGGGCCCCAGTCTGATCCTGGCCTACGCCGTCGCGGGCCTCGTCATCTTCCTGATCATGCGCGCGCTCGGCGAACTGCTGATGTACCGCCCGGTGTCGGGCTCCTTCTCGGAGTACGCGCGCGAGTTCATCGGCCCCTTCGCGGGCTTCGTCACCGGCTGGACGTACTGGCTGTTCTGGGTGGTCACCGGCATCACCGAGGTCACGGCCGCGGCCGCCTACATGACGTACTGGTTCGACATCCCGCAGTGGGTGTCGTCCCTGATCTTCACGATCGTCCTGTACGGCGCCAACCTGATCTCCGTGAAGCTCTTCGGCGAGCTGGAGTTCTGGTTCTCCATGGTCAAGGTCACCGCGATCATCGGCATGATCCTGATCTGCGCCGGCATCCTCACGGTCGGCTTCTCCGACGCGGGGAAGACCGCCTCGGTCAGTCACCTGTGGAACGACGGCGGCTTCTTCCCGCACGGCGTCGGCAACACGCTGATGACCCTGCAGATGGTCATGTTCGCCTTCCTCGCCGTCGAACTGGTCGGCGTCACGGCGGGCGAGTCCAAGGACCCCAGGACGGTGCTGCCGAAGGCGATCAACACCGTGCCGTGGCGTATCGCCGTCTTCTACGTCGGCGCGCTGATCATGATCCTGTCGGTCGTGCCGTGGACCGAGTTCCACCCGGGCGTGAGCCCCTTCGTCGCGGCGTTCCAGAAGATGGGCCTGTCCGTCGGCGCCGGCATCGTGAACTTCGTCGTCCTGACCGCCGCGCTGTCCTCCTGCAACTCCGGCATGTACTCCACCGGCCGCATGCTGCGCGACCTGGCGCTCAACAGCCAGGGCCCGAAGGTCTTCACCAGGCTGACGCGCAGCGGTACCCCGCTGTTCGGCACGACGTTCTCCGCCGCGCTGATGCTGGTCGGTGTCTGGATCAACTACCAGTGGCCGGGCAAGGCGTTCGACTACGTGGTGTCCTTCGCGACCATCTCCGGCATGTGGGCCTGGATCGTCATCCTGGTCTGCCAGATCCGGTACCGGGCCAGGGCAAGGGTCGGGCTGCTGCCGCAGAGCGAGTTCCGCGCGCCGGGAGCGCCGTACACGAGCATCTTCGCGCTGGCGTTCATCTTCATGGTGATCGTGCTCATGGGCATCGACAAGGACGCCCGGGTCTCGCTTTACTGTGCACCGCTGTGGGCCGCGATCCTCGGCGTCTCCTACTGGGTGCTCCGGCGCCGCAACCCGGGGGCCGCGGCCTTCCGCAAGCGCTGACCATCCCTCCGGGACGTCCAGCCGCACGGGGCTCTCGTGGTGCCCCGCTGCGGCTGCCGCTCAGGACGTCCGGCATATGGGCCGTTCCGTACCAACCCTCGGTACGGAACGGCCCTTCTGCTTATCCTGACGGCATGCTGACCATCACCCAGGCCCTCGTCGACCAGATCGTCGCCCACGCGCGCAAGGACCACCCCGACGAGGCGTGCGGCGTCGTGGCCGGCCCGGCGGGCTCGGACCGCCCCGAGCGCTTCATCCCGATGCTGAACGCGGCGATGTCGCCGACCTTCTACGAGTTCGACTCGGGCGACCTGCTGAGGCTCTACCGCGAGCTGGACGACCGCGACGAGGACCCGGTGGTCATCTACCACTCCCACACCGCCACCGAGGCCTACCCCTCGCGCACCGACATCTCCTACGCCAACGAGCCCGGCGCCCACTACGTCCTGGTCTCCACCCGCGACACCGACGACCTCGGCGACTTCCAGTTCCGCTCGTTCCGGATCGTGGAAGGCGAGGTCACGGAGGAGGAGGTCAGGATCGTAGAGGCGTACTGATCTCGCGATCCGGCCGGAATTCATCCAGCATGCGAGATCACACTCGGGAACCCGGACCGGGAATCGATACGATGACCCCATGGTTCTGAACGACGTGAGCGAGAAGGCGCCGGGCACGCTGCTCGTGGCGCGGCTGCACGTCGACCTGTGCAGGCTGAACAGCGCCATCTGTTGACGTTCCCTGCCGCCGTACGGCCGTGGCCGCGGCGCTCCCCCAGTGCTGAACGCCTGGGGGGACCCCCAGCCGTGCGCCCCCAGACCACACACCTTCCGACAGGAGCCCGCAACCATGGCCATCGAGGTCCGCATCCCGACCATCCTCCGCACGTACACCGACGGTGAGAAGGCGGTGGAGGGCAGCGGGAACACCCTCGCCGAGCTGTTCGCCGACCTCGAGACCCGGCACGCGGGCATCCAGGCCCGCATCGTGGACGAGGGCAAGCTGCGCCGCTTCGTCAACGTCTACCTGAACGACGAGGACGTGCGCTTCATCGACGGCATCGACACCAAGCTGTCGGACGGCGACACCGTGACGATCCTGCCGGCCGTCGCCGGCGGCATGCGCTGATCGGTCGCTGAGCAGCGATGCGCTACGACTCCCCGCTGGCCGCGGTGGGCAACACCCCTCTGGTGCGCCTGCCGCGGCTCTCGCCGTCCGCCGACGTCCGCATCTGGGCGAAGCTGGAGGACCGCAACCCCACCGGCTCTGTCAAGGACCGTCCCGCGCTGCACATGATCGAGCAGGCGGAGAAGGACGGCCGGCTCACCCCGGGCTGCACCGTCCTGGAGCCCACCTCGGGCAACACCGGCATCTCCCTCGCCATGGCCGCCAAGCTCAAGGGCTACCGCATGGTGTGCGTGATGCCGGAGAACACCTCGCAGGAGCGCCGGGACCTGCTCGGCATGTGGGGCGCCGAGATCATCTCCTCCCCGGCCGCCGGCGGCTCCAACACCGCCGTACGCGTGGCCAAGGAGCTGGCCGCGGAGCACCCCGACTGGGTGATGCTCTACCAGTACGGCAACCCGGACAACGCGGGCGCCCACTACGCCACCACGGGTCCCGAGATCCTCGCCGACCTCCCCTCGATCACCCACTTCGTGGCCGGCCTCGGCACCACCGGCACTCTGATGGGCGTCGGCCGCTACCTGCGCGAGCACAGGCCGGGCGTCCAGATCGTCGCCGCCGAACCGCGTTACGACGACCTGGTGTACGGCCTCAGGAACCTGGACGAGGGCTTCGTCCCCGAGCTGTACGACGCCTCGGTCCTCACCACCCGCTTCTCGGTCGGCTCGGCCGACGCGGTCACCCGCACCCGTGAACTCCTGCAGCAGGAGGGCATCTTCGCGGGCGTCTCGACCGGCGCCGCCCTGCACGCGGCGATCGGCGTGGGCAGGAAGGCGGTCAAGGCGGGGGAGTCCGCCGACATCGTCTTCATCGTGGCCGACGGCGGCTGGAAGTACCTGTCCACCGGCGTCTACACGGCGGCCACCACCGAGGAGGCCATCGAGACGCTGCAGGGCCAGCTCTGGGCGTAGCACGGTTTCCGTAACACCGCATTAACGCGGATCAAGCGGTCACCAGCCCCCTCCTATGAGGGGGCTAAGCCATTCCTATGGCAAGGCAAAGAAATTCTTTCACCACTGCCAGTGGTGCTCAGGGCAGAGCTACCGTCCCTCCCGCACCCTGTCATGTCACGCTCACCAGGCGATGACAGGTGCCTGAGAGTGTCATGCTCATGACTGCGCGGTTCTGCCGCCGCTACGCGCGTCACGGGCCTGCCAATCCAGTGCGAATCCCCACGTCAACCGGAGGCAGTACCCCATGCGTGAGTCACGCCCGAGCAGCCGGAGACGGAGTCTGCGAAGACTCGTCGCCGTCGCCTTCCCCGCCCTCGCCCTGACCGTCGCCGGATTCACCGCGGCGCCCACGGCAGGGGCGCAGCCCACCAGCGCGCACCCGCACACCACCAAGGTCACACAGAACGCCAAGGCGCTGACCGACCCGAAGCGGCAGACCTTCCACTCCACCGGCAAGGCCGGCCAGAAGGTGCCGACCGAGCACCTGTGCGCCCAGGCCAGGCCGGGCTACGCGTCCTGTTTCGCCCAGCGCCGCACGGACATCAAGCAGCGCCTCGCCTCGGCGCTCGCCGCCGCCGCGCCCTCCGGCCTCTCCCCGGCCAACCTGCACAGCGCCTACAACCTGCCCACCACGGGCGGTTCGGGCATGACCGTCGCCATCGTCGACGCCTACAACGACCCCAACGCCGAGTCGGACCTGGCCACCTACCGTTCCACGTACGGCCTGTCGTCCTGCACCAAGGCCAACGGCTGCTTCAAGCAGGTCAGCCAGACCGGTTCCACCACCTCGCTGCCGACCAACGACACCGGCTGGGCCGGTGAAGAGATGCTCGACCTCGACATGGTCAGCGCCGTCTGCCCGAACTGCAGCATCATCCTGGTCGAGGCCAACTCCGCCAACGACACCGACCTCGGCATCGCCGAGAACGAGGCGGTCTCGCTCGGCGCCAAGTTCGTCTCCAACAGCTGGGGCGGCTCCGAGTCGTCCTCGCAGACCAGCGAGGACACCTCGTACTTCAAGCACCCGGGTGTCGCGATCACGGTCTCCTCGGGTGACTCCGCCTACGGCGCCGAGTACCCGGCGACCTCCCAGTACGTGACCGCCGTCGGCGGCACCGCGCTCTCCCAGTCCTCCAACTCCCGGGGCTGGAGCGAGTCCGTCTGGTACACCAACTCCACCGAGGGCACCGGCTCCGGCTGCTCGGCCTACGACCCGAAGCCGAGCTGGCAGACCGACACCGGCTGCTCCAAGCGCATGGAGGCCGATGTCTCCGCGGTCGCCGACCCGGCCACCGGCGTGGCGGTCTACGACACCTACGGCGGCTCCGGCTGGGGCGTCGTCGGCGGCACCAGCGCCTCCTCGCCGATCATCGCCTCCGTCTACGCCCTCGCGGGCACCCCGGGCGCGAGCGACTACCCGGCGAAGTACCCGTACTCCCACACCTCCAACCTGTACGACGTGACCAGCGGCTCCAACGGCTCCTGCTCCACCTCGTACTTCTGCACCGCCCGCACCGGCTACGACGGCCCGACCGGCTGGGGCACCCCGAACGGCACCACCGCCTTCACCGCCGGCGGCAGCACCGGCGGCAACACGGTGAGCGTCACCAACCCCGGCAGCCAGTCCACCACCGCGGGCGGCTCGGTCAGCCTGCAGATCCAGGCCACCGACAGCGCGGGCGCGGCCCTCACCTACAGCGCGAGCGGCCTGCCGACCGGGCTGTCCATCAACAGCTCCACCGGCCTGATCTCCGGTACGGCGTCCACCGCGGGTACCTACCAGGTGACGGTCACCGCGCAGGACTCCACCGGCGCCTCCGGCTCGACCTCCTTCACCTGGACCGTCGGCTCCGGCGGTGGCGGCTGCACCTCCTCCCAGCTGCTGGCCAACCCGGGCTTCGAGTCCGGCAACACCGGCTGGAGCGCTTCCAGCGGCGTCATCACCAACGACACCGGTGAGGCGGCCCACGGCGGCTCGTACTACGCCTGGCTCGACGGCTACGGCTCCTCGCACACCGACAGCCTGTCCCAGTCGGTGACGATCCCGGCCGGCTGCAAGGCCACGCTGACCTTCTACCTGCACGTCGACACCGCCGAGACCGGCAGCACCGCGTACGACAAGCTGACCGTGACCGCCGGTTCGACCACCCTGGCGACGTACTCGAACCTCAACGCGAACTCCGGGTACGCGCAGAAGACCCTCGACCTGTCCTCGCTGGCGGGCCAGACGGTCACCCTGAAGTTCAACGGCGTGGAGGACTCCTCGCTGCAGACCAGCTTCGTCGTGGACGACACCGCCCTGACGACCGGCTGATCCTCCGAACGGCCCCGGATCCCGCACGCGGAAACCGTCCGCGTGCGGGATCCTTTTTGACAGCCGGCACGTCACATCTGCACCAGGCGGCCGACCCCTCACGGCCACGGCAGAAAGGCGAACCCCCATGCGCCCCACCCCCATGCGCCGTACGACCCTCTGCGCCCTCGCGGCCACCGCGCTGCTGCTCGCCGGCTGCGGCTCCCAGAGCGGCAAGGCCACCGGCGGCGGTGACGGCAAGGTCTCACCGTCCGGCAAGGTCTCACCGTCCGGCAAGGTCTCACCGTCCGCGTCCCCGAGCGGCGCCGGCTGCGCCCCCCTCGTCCAGCTCAAGGCCGCCGACAGCGGCCGTACCGTGTGCGTGGCCAAGGGCGGCGAGGTCCGTCTGACCCTGGAGGGCAGCAAGTCCCGGCCGTGGAAGCCGGTCACGGCCAGCGGCACGGCCCTGCGGGGCATCAACGCGGGCTTCGTCATCCTGCCGGGCCAGGCCACGGCCGCGTACCGGGCGGTGGCCACGGGAACCGAGAAACTGACGTCCTCCCGGCCGCTGTGTGCCCAGCCGACGGCGCCCGGCCAGATGTCCTGCAAGGGCATCCAGGAGTGGACGGTGACGGTGAACGTGAAGTGATCAGCCGGCCAGGTGCCGCACCTGGTCCCACAGCACCGGGTCCACCACACCCACCCGGCGCCGGAAGTCGCCCACCGGCACCTCGCGCAGCTCGTCGGTCTCCAGGAAGCTCGGCCGGCCCCGGGCGTCACCGACGGCGCCCGGCGGCAGCGGGATCACGCCCGCGCGCTCGTCGTGGTACTTGCTGGTGATCTTGGCGACCGTGGCCCGGTTCCCGCGCACGGCCAGCACCAGGCACGGCCGGTCCTTGGCGTCGGCGCGGTCCTCGTAGGGGACGTCCGCCCACCAGATGTCCCCGGGGGCCGGCCGGGCGGCCCGCGCCGGGCGGGTTCCCGCGCGGCCGAGCGGCCTCAGGCGCCGTCCGGCGTACCGGCGGCCGCGCCCCCAGCCGTCGACGAGCGTGGCGACCAGCGCGAGCAGTATCACCGCCGCGAGTGCCAGCCACCAGGACGTGTCCATACGACGACGTTACCGGCGCGCGCCGAGGATTGCGCGCCCTCTGCGGATCCTTCTACGCCCCCCGGTCCAGCCGAACCGGTGACAGCGCAGGTGAGTTCGCCCACAACGGCCCCTGGCGGAGGAGCGACCCGCGCTTTCGCGCCTTACGCTCGACGAACCGCACGACCCCCGTTTCCTGCCCTTTCGATCTTGCCGTTCGATCTTTCCGCCAACGGAGGTTTCTGCTTCATGAAGCTCACCGTCGTCGGCTGCTCGGGGTCGTTCCCGTCCGCGGAATCGGCCTGCTCGAGCTACCTCCTCGAGGCCGACGGCTTCCGGCTGCTTCTCGACATGGGCAACGGCGCCCTGGGCGAGCTGCAGCGCCACTGCGGTCTCTACGACCTCGACGCGATCTTTCTGAGCCATCTGCACCCCGATCACTGCATCGACATGCTCGGGTACTTCGTCGCGCGCTTCTACCGCCACGACGGCGGCCGCTGCGCCCCGATACCGGTCTACGGCCCCGAGGGCACCGAACACCGCCTGACCACCGCGTACGACGACACGCCCTCCGCCTCCGCGATGAGCGAGGTCTTCGACTTCCACACGCTCAAGCCGTCCACGTTCGAGATCGGCCCGTTCACGGTGCACACCGAGCGGGTCCGCCATCCCGTGGAGGCGTACGCCATCCGCGTCGAGCACGGCGGGCGGTCCATGACGTACTCCGGCGACACGGGGGTCACCGAGGCGCTGGACGAGCTGGCCCGGGACACCGACCTGTTCCTGTGCGAGGCCGCGTTCACGCACGGCAAGGAGAACATCCCCGACCTGCATCTCAACGGTCGCGAGGCGGGCGAGACGGCCGCGCGGGCGGGTGCGCGGCGCCTGGTGCTCACCCACATTCCGCCGTGGACCGACCCGGAGGTCAACCTCCGCGACGCGCGCGAGGTGTTCGCAGGCCCGGTGGAACTGGCCGTGCCACGCACGACGTACGAGATCTAGCCGACCGGGCGGGGCCGGCCGCCGACCCCGCCGGCGAGCGCGAGCGTCGAGCGCACCTTCGCACCTTCTCGGGTCGCCGCGGTCGGCGATCACGGGCGAGACGACGAGATCGCGTCCGGGCGGCAGGTGGCGTCCGCGCCCTGTGCGGGAACGCCGGATTCCCCGGCCGTGCGGTGGTGGCCGGGGAATCCGGTGTCGGGTCGTGGCCCGAGAGTGCTACTTGGCCTCGGCCTTCTGGAGTTCGGCGAGTTCCTCGTCCGACTCCCGGCCCGGTGTGGGCAGGTTGAACCTGGTGATCGCGAAGCGGAAGACGACGTAGTAGACGGCGCCGAAGCAGAGGCCGATCAGCGCCAGGCCCCACGGGTTGTGCGCGATGCCCAGGTTCAGGAAGTAGTCGATCGCGCCGGCGGAGAAGCCGAAGCCGTCCTTCATGCCCAGCGCCCAGGTCAGCGCCATGGAGACGCCGGTGAGGACCGCGTGGATGGCGTACAGGGCCGGCGCGATGAACATGAAGGTGAACTCGATCGGCTCGGTGACGCCGGTGACGAAGCTGGTCAGGGCGAGCGAGAGCATCATGCCGCCGACGACCTTGCGGCGCTCCGGGCGGGCGCAGTGCACGATCGCCAGGCAGGCGGCCGGCAGGCCGAACATCATGATCGGGAAGAAGCCGGTCATGAACTGGCCCGCGGTCGGGTCGCCGGCCAGGAAGCGCGCGATGTCACCGCTCTTGCCGTGGTACGTGCCCGCCTGCAGCCAGGGGAAGGAGTTCAGCAGGTGGTGCATGCCGATCGGGATCAGCGCACGGTTGGCGACGCCGAAGATGCCCGCGCCGACGGCGCCCGAACCGACCAGCCACTCGCCGAAGTTGTGCAGACCGGTGCCGAGGACCGGCCAGATGTAGCCGAAGACGATACCGAGGACCAGGCCCGCGAGTGCCGACAGGATCGGCACCAGCCGCCGGCCGCCGAAGAAGCCCGCCCAGTCGGGCAGCTTGGTGCGGTAGAAGCGCTGGTAGATCAGCGCGACGGCGAGACCCATCACCACACCGCCGAGGACCTTGGCGTCCGCGGGGGCGTTGGCCATGACTATCTTGCCGTCGACGACCGTGGCCACCTTCGGCAGGTTCTTGTCGGTGAACGTGGCCAGCACGTTCTTGAAGACGAGGTAGCCGACGACCGCGGCGAGCGCCGTGGAGCCGTCCGACTTCTTCGCGAAGCCGATCGCGATGCCCACGGCGAACAGCAGCGGCATGTTGTCGAGGATCGCGTTGCCGCCGGCCGCCATGAACGACGCGATCTTCGTCAGGAACGCCGGGAAGGACGGACGGCCCAGCATGTCGGTGTTGCCGAGCCGGACGAGGAGCGCGGCGGCCGGCAGCACCGCCACCGGCAGCATCAGGCTGCGGCCGATGCGCTGCAGCACGGCCATCACGCCGGCGCCCTTCTTCTTCTCGGCCGCGGGAGCGGCGGTCGCCGTGGTCACAAGTTCCTCCAGGGGGCAGGGCGCCGCCCGGGAACCATGGAAGGGGACGGCAGCGTCTCTGGTCTACACCACCCAGTGGTGTAGACCTGTTGTAGCACGATGAAGGCGGGATAAGGAACCACGAAATCCGCTACGACTGCGCTACGCCCCGTGTGCCGTCAGACCTTGGTCACGTCCTCGACCTCCTCCTCGGGCTCCCGGCCCGGTGTCCGCAGGTCGAACCTGGTGATCGCGAAGCGGAAGACGGCGTAGTACACCGCCGCGAAGCACAGGCCGATCGGGATGATCGCCCAGGGTTTCGTCGCCAGGTTCCAGTTGATCACGTAGTCGATGAGGCCGGCCGAGAAGCTGAACCCGTCGTGCACCCCGAGCCCCCACGTCACCGCCATCGAGACACCGGTGAGCACGGCGTGGACGGCGTAGAGCAGGGGCGCGATGAAGAGGAAGGAGTACTCGATCGGTTCGGTGATGCCCGTCACGAACGACGTCAGCGCCACCGACAGCATCAGCCCGCCGATCTCCTTGCGGCGGCCGGGCCTGGCGCAGTGCGTGATGGCCAGCGCGGCGGCCGGCAGCGCGAACATCATGATCGGGAAGAAGCCCGAGGTGAACTGGCCCGCGTGCGGGTCCCCGGCCAGGAACATGTTGATGTCGCCGTGCACCACCGTGCCGTCGGGCTTGGTGTAGCTGCCGAACTGGAACCAGATGGGCACGTTCAGGAACTGGTGCAGGCCGACGACGAGCAGCGACCGGTTGGCGACGCCGAAGACGCCCGCACCCCAGGAGCCGATGTCCCGCAGCCAGCGGCTGAAGCTCTCCAGGCCGGCGCCGATCGGCGGCCAGATCCACAGGCACACCGCCGCGAAGAAGATGGCGACGAACGCCATGATGATCGGCACCAGCCGGCGGCCGTTGAAGAAGCCCAGCCAGTCCACGAGCCGGGTGCGGTGGAAGCGGACCCAGAGGAAGGCGGCCAGCAGTCCCAGGACGATGCCGCCGAAGACGCCCGGGTTCTGGAAGGTGAACGGCGTCACCGAACCCGTGCCCGCGCCGACGCTCACCTGGCAGCCGACCTGCGGGATCGCCTTGGAACCGCCGGGGCAGGACTTCGGGAACTGGTGCAGCACCCCGTAGTAGACGAGAAAGCCCGCCACCGCGGCGAGCGCCGTCGAACCGTCCGCCTTCTTCGCCATGCCGATCGCCACGCCCACGCAGAACAGCAGCGGCAGGCCGAGCGAGCCGTCCAGCAGGGCGCCGCCCGCGCCCATCATGACCTTGGAGACGGCCGTCCAGCCCAGGCCCTGGTCGCCGAACACGTCCGGCTGGCCGAGCCGGTTGAGGATGCCCGCCGCCGGCAGCACCGCGATCGGCAGCTGCAGACTGCGGCCCATCTTCTGCAGGCCCTGGAACAGGCGGTTCCAGCGCTCCCTTGCCGGGCTGACCGTGCTGTCGGCGGATGCGCTCTCGGCACTCATGGCGTCCTCCGGCCACTCGACTCGGACGCGGTTTGGCGACCGTACCCCCTGTGGTGTAGACCAGTCGGCGGACGGTTCCGCTGTCGTGATCGCCATCATGGGGCACCCACGGCATGACCGCTCGCGAAGATGGGCCAACTGTGGGTTACTGCGACAAAGCGGTTCGCATCAGGGAATTCAGGGAGACAGGACATGGCCAGCAAGGCTGAGAAGATCGTCGCCGGCCTCGGCGGTATCGACAACATCGAGGAGATCGAGGGCTGCATCACCCGGCTGCGCACCGAGGTGTCCGACCCCTCCCTGGTCGACGAGGCCGCCCTGAAGGCCGCCGGCGCCCACGGCGTCGTCAAGATGGGCACCGCCATCCAGGTCGTCATCGGCACCGACGCCGACCCGATCGCCGCGGAGATCGAAGACATGATGTGAGCCCCGCCAGCTCACGAAGGGGCTCCTCCCGAGGCGGGAGAAGCCCCTTCACCATGTACGGCTAGGCTCCTTGCCATGTCTCGCATCGACGGCCGTACCCCCCAACAGCTCCGCCCGGTCACCATCGAACGCGGCTGGAGCAAGCACGCCGAGGGCTCCGTCCTCGTCTCCTTCGGCGACACCAGGGTGTTCTGCACCGCCTCCGTGACCGAGGGCGTCCCACGCTGGCGCAAGGGCAGCGGCGAGGGCTGGGTCACCGCGGAGTACGCCATGCTGCCCCGCGCCACCAACACCCGCGGCGACCGCGAGTCCGTCAAGGGCAAGATCGGCGGCCGTACGCACGAGATCTCCCGGCTCATCGGCCGCTCCCTGCGCGCCGTCATCGACTACAAGGCGCTCGGCGAGAACACCATCGTCCTCGACTGCGACGTCCTCCAGGCCGACGGCGGCACCCGCACCGCGGCGATCACCGGCGCCTACGTCGCCCTCGCCGACGCCGTCGGCTGGGCCCAGCGCAAGAAGCTGATCAAGGCCGGCCGGCAGCCCCTCACCGGCACCGTCTCCGCCGTCTCCGTCGGCATCGTCGGCGGCATCCCGCTGCTCGACCTCTGCTACGAGGAGGACGTGCGCGCCGAGACCGACATGAACGTCGTCTGCACCGGCGACGGCCGCTTCGTCGAGGTCCAGGGCACCGCCGAGGCCGAGCCCTTCGCCCGCGACGAGCTCAACGCCCTGCTCGACCTCGCCGTCACCGGCTGCGCCGAGCTCACCGCCCACCAGCGCGCGGCCCTCGAAGCAACGCTCGCGAAGTAAAGGGCGGACCAAAAGGACGAGGGCGCGCGGGCAACCCGCGCGCCCTCCCCGGCGTCCTAGGGGTACGGCAGCCTTACCGGGCCACAGGGGCCCTGCCACGGGAGGGGAACACCACCATGGCCGTCAGCCGACGCCGTCTCACCGCCGTCGCCGCCGTGGCGCTCGCCGCGCTCACCGCCGGCCTCACCACCGGCTGCGACGCCGTGAACAAGGCCCTGGACTGCGTGCAGACCGCCGACTCCATCGCCGACAGCGTCACCGACCTCCAGCAGGCGGTGGAGAACGCGGCCAACGACCCCACCCAGGCCGGCCGATCCCTCGACGCCATCGACAAGAACCTCGACAAGATCGGCGACAGGACCGACAACGCCGACGTCAACAAGGCGGTCGACGATCTGCGGAAGGCCGTGGGGAACGTGCGTACGGCCATCAGGAACGGCGACAGGACCCCGGACGTCAACCCGGTGACCGACGCGGCCGGCGAACTGACCAAGGTCTGCACGAAGTAGCCGCAGCACCCGCGGACGCCGGTGCTCTCAGTGCCCCGGCTCCCGGCGCCGCTCCAGCTTCTCCTGGCGGCGCTGCTCCTTCAGCCGCTGCTGCTCCGCGCGGGTGACCTTGCGGGTCACATCCACCCCGCCCCAGAACGCGAGACCCCCGATGACCACCCGCGGAGCGCCCGGCCCCTGCGGGCCGTCGTCGCGGGGATGGTCGAAGCCGCCCATGATGCCGATGCCGCGGACGACGACCTCGACCCCCGGCGGCACGATGACCTGCACACCGCCCATGATCGCGACACAGTTGATCTCGACCTCGCGGTCCGCGAAGTCCGCCTCCCGCAGGTCGATCTCGCCGCCACCCCAGAACGCGAAGCAGTTGAACTGCTTCGGCACCGTCCAGCGACCCCTGCGCTGAAAGCCCGACATGATGGCGACCGCACCCGCCGAGGACCCCTCACCCCCGACGATCCGCCCCGCCCAGCTCCCGTCCTGCACCGGTTCCTTGGTGAAGGAGACGGGGGCGGGCGCCGGTATGCCGGACGCCGGAAGGTCGCGGGTGAGCGGCGTCAGCTCGCCGTACGTACGCGCCTTGTACGTCGCCTCCAGCCGCTCCTCGAACTCCGCCATGTCGAGCCGGCCCTCGGCCAGAGCGTCCCGCAGGACCTCGGCGACCCGTTCCCGGTCGCTGTCGGACGCCCGGAGGTCCGGACTTGCGTCGTCGGTCATGACAGAAGCCTACGAGACCGCCTTCTCCGCGTACATCTTCGCGATGACCGCCTCGATGTCCGGTTCCCGCACCGACAGGTCCACCAGCGGATACTCCGCCGCGAGATACGCGACGAGCGGCGCGGCCGACTGCCCCGCCGGAAACGCCAGCCACTGCCGCGGCCCCTCCACCCGCACCACCCGCGCCGACGGCACCTCGACCGGCGGCAGTTCCCGCTCCAGGTCCACCACCAGCGTCCGCTCGCTCTCCCCCGCCTCGTGCAGCCCCGCGAGCGGACCGTCGTACACCAGCCGGCCGTGGTCGATCACCATCACCCGCGAGCACAACTGCTCGATGTCCTGCAGATCGTGCGTGGTCAGCAGCACGGTCGTGCCCCGCTCGGCGTTCAACTCCCGCAGGAAACCACGGACCTTCGCCTTCGACACGACATCCAGCCCGATCGTCGGCTCGTCCAGGTACAGCACCTCCGGGTCGTGCAGCAGGGCCGCCGCGATGTCCCCGCGCATCCGCTGCCCGAGCGAGAGCTGCCGTACCGGCACGTCCAACAGGGCGCCCAGCTCCAGCAGTTCGACGCACCGGTCCAGGTTCTCGCGGTAACGGGCCTGAGGGATCCGGTACATGCGGTGCGCCAGCCGGTAGGAGTCGATCAGCGGCAGGTCCCACCACAGGGTCGTACGCTGCCCGAACACCACCCCGATCCGGTGCGCGAGGCGCCGCCGCTCCCGCGACGGATCGATGCCCGCCACCCGCAGCCGGCCCGCACTCGGCGTCAGAATCCCGGTCAGCATCTTGATCGTGGTCGACTTCCCGGCACCGTTCGGCCCGATGTACCCGACCATCTCCCCGCGCGCCACCGTGAACGAGAGTGAGTCCACCGCCCGCACCTCGCGCCGCTCCCGCTTCAGGAACCCGGTCTTCCTGCGCACCTCGAAGACCTTCTCGACCTTCTCCAGTGAGATGAAATCGCCGTCCGCCACCGCGCTAGCTCCCTGTACTCCGATACGAACGAAGTCCCGCCCGCCAGGCCAGCCCCGCCAGCCCGCAGCACCCCGCCGCCACCAGCGGCGGAGCGAACGCCAGCCACCCGGGCAGCCCCAGCGGATACGGCCGCCCCAGCACATAGGTAGCGGGCAGCCAGTTGACGAAGGCCAGCGGCAGCACGAACGTCACCCCGCGCACCAGCTCCTTCGCGAACACCGTCGGCGGATACTGCAGCAGCGTCGTACCGCCGTACGTGAAGGCGTTCTGCACCTCCGAGGCGTCCTGCGCCAGGAACTGGAAGGCCGCCCCCGCCACGAACACCGCGCAGAAGATCCCGCAGCCGCTCACCACCACCACCGGCATCAGCAGCAGCTTCAGCGGCGTCCAGGCGATGTCCAGCCGCGCCACCGCCCAGGTGAGCACCAGCAGGCCCTGCACCACCCGGCCCAGCCTGCGCAGCGCGAACTGGTCGGCCGCCACCTGCGCCAGCACCGGCGCCGGCCGCACCAGCAGCGTGTCCAGCGTGCCGTCGCGCACCCGCCGCCCCAGCCGCTCCATCGAGCCGATCACCAGGTCGGCCAGACCGAAGGCCGTACCGGACAGGCCGTACAGGAAGGCCACCTCGGGCAGCGACCAGCCGCCGAGCGCGTTCACCCGCGAGAACATCAGCATGATCCCGACGAAGTCGAGGAGGGTCGCCGAGAAGTTGCCGAACGTGGTCATCACGAACGAGGCGCGGTAGGTCATCGTGGACCTGATCCACATCCCGGCGATCATCAGATAGGCCCGCAGCCCCTCCTGCAGCCGGCCGTGCTCACCCACCCTGGACCACCACCCTGCGCGTCGCCGCCGACTGCACCAGCCGCCCGGCACCCAGCAGCACCACCGCCCACGCCCCCTGGAACACATACGTGCCCAGCGGATCCGCTTGCCCCAGCAGGATCTGGGCCGGCGCCTGCAGCAGCGAGGACCACGGCAGCGCCCGTACGACCTCACCGAGCGCCCCCGGGAAGATGTTCAGCGGCAGCAGCATGCCCGAGCAGAAGTAGCCGACGAGCCAGGACATCTGCGTCACACCCGTACCGTCCAGGAACCAGAACGTGCTGAGCGCCACCAGGTACCGCAGGCCGAACCCGACGATCATCGCCAGCAGAACGGCGACGAAGAAGGCGAGCCAGGTGCCCACGTCCGTCGGCAAGTACACCGGGAAGCACAGCGCACCGAAGACGAAGGGCACCAGCCCCCGCCCCAGCAACTGGAAGAACGCCCGGCCCAGGTCCGTCGCCAGCCACCACAGCTGCAGGTCGGCGGGCCGGTACAGGTCGATCGCCACGTCCCCCGTACGGATGCGTTCCATCAACTCGTTCTCCACGCCCCCGCCGCCGATCGCGAGCGTCGACAGGAACGCCTGCCCCAGCCACACGTACGTCACGACCTGTGCCTGATCCCACCCGCCCAGGTGCGGCCGCTCGTCCCACAGGGCGCGGTACGTGTAGACGAGGATCAGTCCGAAGACCGTGTTGGTGAACACCCCTGCCGCAGTGGCGGCCCGATACGTCGCGTACCGTCTGAATCCCCCCGCCGCGACGGCCACGTACAACCGTCCCGCGCCCACGCCAGTCAACCTCCCGGGACCGCTCGACACCGAAGCGCAGGAGCCTAGTCCCGGGGCCCGGCGACCGGCCACGCAATTTCGTGCCCGAAGCGTGCTGGAATCCGGGAACGGAACGCCAGGTGCGAGAGTCTTCAAACCGGGGGCGCAGAAGAGCGTACGAGGCGTACCGGAACGTACGACGAAACAGGAGTCCGTGCACGACATGAGCGACGAGCCGCAGCCGCAGCAGCCGACCGAAGGCGTGCCGCCGAGAAAGCCGCTGCCGGCTGAAGGCCCCGGCGACCCGGGGGGCCACGAGGAGACGGCCGCCGCCCCGGACAAGGGGACGAGGAACGCAGCCGACGTGAAGGGGGCGACAGAGCCCGGCGCACCGCGGGCCGGGAACGCCGAGGGCGCCCACAGCGACCGCGCGGAGACTCGGAAGCCCGCGGACGAGGCGCCCGCCGGGAAGCGTCCCGCTGCCGCGCCCCAGGACCGCACGGCCTCCATCGCCCGCGCCCGCCAGGCGGCCCGGGACGCCCGCACGGACCAGCCCGGACCGACGGCACCCACTGACGAGCCGCCGTCCGGCGACACGCCGGCCTCGGATGGCGCGGGGGCCTCGGGTAGGGCGGGGGCCTCGGGTGGCGTGGGGGCCTCGGGTGGCGTGGGGGCCTCGGGTGGGGCTTCGGCGCTTGGTGGCGCGTCAGCCTCTGGCGGTGCGCCGGCCTCTGGGGGCGCTTCGCCCTCGGGCCGTGCTTCGGCCTCGCGCGGGGCGTCGGCTCCTGGTGGCGCCTCGCCCTCCGGCGGCGCTTCCGCCTCCGGTGACGCTTCCGCCTCCGGTGACGCTTCGGCCCCTGGTGGGGCCATGGGCTCTGGTGGCGCTTCGGTCTCTGGTGGCGCTTCGGCCTCGCGTGGGGCGTCGGCTTCTGATGGCGCCTCGCCCTCCCGCGGTGCCTCCGACTCCCGCGGCGCTTCCGACTCCCGCCGCGCGTCGGCCTCCAGTGGCGCGTCGGTGTCCGGGAACGCGTCGGCCTCGGGTGCGGCTTCGGCGGCCGAGCACGGAAAATCCGACAAACGCGGTGCTTCCGTCAATCAGAGCGTTTCCGGCAAGGGGGAAATTTTCGGCAACCCGGGCACCTCGGAGAAGCCGCAGGTTCCCGGAGCCCGCGCGCCCGAGGAGCCGCAGTCGCCGGAGAGCACTCAGGTGCTCCGGCGCATCACCCCGCCCCGGGGACCCCAGGCGTCCTCGAAGGAACCCGGCAAGCCCGGTGAGCAGGCCCAGGCGCCCGAGACCACGCAGGTGCTCCGGCGGGTCAGCGGACCCCGCGCCGGTGAGCCCGGCGGTCCCGCCAAGGCGGCCTCCCAGGCCCCCCAGGCCTCGCCGGCCTCTCCCGCCTCCCCGGCGACGAGCCCGGCCGCCACCGGCCGTACGTCCCACACGACCGGCTCGCGGCCCGCCGGCCCCGGCCGAGCCGCCCGGACAGCCGGGGCGGCCGGTGCAGCCGCCGCCGGTGCCGCCGCACACGCGTCCCCGGCAGGCGCCGCGGGCGCGGTGGGCGCCGCCACCCCCGGCCCCCGTAGCGGACCCGGGGGCAAGACCCCCCGGCAGACCCCCGGCACAACCCCCGGCCAGGCCGGCACCGCCCTCGCCGCCTCCCCGGACGGCCCGGCCCCCGCAGGGACCGGCACGGGCAGGAAGCCGAAGCGACCCAAGCGGACCGGGTGGCGGCGGATCATCCCGACCTGGCGCATGGTGCTCGGCACCTTCGTCGTCGGCGTCCTGCTGCTCGTCGGCCTCTTCTTCCTCGGCTACTCCATGGTCAACATCCCGCCGGCCAACGCCCTCGCCACCAAGCAGGCCAACGTCTACCTCTACGCCGACGGCTCCCAGCTCGCCCGCGACGGCCAGATCAACCGGGAGAACGTCAGCCTCGCCCAGGTCTCCAAGGACGCCCAGCACGCCGTACTGGCTGCCGAGGACCGCGACTTCTACTCCGAGTCGGCCATCGACCCCAAGGCGATGCTCCGCGCCGCCTGGAACACGGCGACCGGCAAGGGCAAGCAGTCCGGCTCCACGATCACCCAGCAGTACGTGAAGAACTACTACCTCGGCCAGGAGCAGACGGTCACCCGCAAGGCCAAGGAGTTCTTCATCTCGATCAAACTGGACCGCAACAAGTCCAAGGACGAGATCCTCGAGGGCTACCTCAACACCAGCTACTTCGGCCGCAACGCCTACGGCATCCAGTCCGCCGCCCAGGCCTACTACGGCGTGGACGCCCAGAACCTCGACCCGGCCCGCGCCGCCTACCTCGCCGCGCTCGTCAACGCCCCCAGTGAGTACGACGTCGTGGCCCACCCCGAGAACAAGGCCGCGGCCGTCGCCCGCTGGAACTACGTCCTGGACGGCATGGTCAAGAAGGGCTGGCTCAGCCAGTCCCAGCGCGCCGGGATGACGTTCCCGATGCCGAAGGAGCAGACGGTCTCCACGGGCATGTCCGGCCAGCGCGGCTACCTCGTCGAGGCGGTCAAGCACTACCTGACCACCAACAACATCCTCACCGACGACCAGCTCGCGACCGGCGGCTACCGCATCACCACCACCATCCAGAAGAGCCGGCAGAACGCCTTCGTCAAGGCGGTCAACGACCAGCTGATCGCCAAGCTGGACAAGAAGAACAACAAGGTGGACAGGTACGTCCGCGCGGGCGGCGCCTCCGTCGACCCGAAGACCGGCAAGGTCGTCGCCATGTACGGCGGCATCGACTACGTGAAGCAGTACACCAACGGCGCGACCCGCGGTGACTTCCAGGTCGGCTCCACCTTCAAGCCCTTCGTCTTCACCTCGGCGGTGCAGAACGCCTCGACCACCCAGGACGGCCGCACCATCACCCCGAACACCATGTACGACGGCACCAACGAGCGGCAGGTTGAGGGCTGGAACGGCACGCCCTACAGCCCGCAGAACGAGGACCAGAAGTCGTACGGCCAGATCACCGTCACCAAGGCCACCGACCTGTCCGTGAACGCCGTCTACGCGCAGATGGCCGCCGACGTCGGCCCGTCCAAGGTCAAGCAGACCGCGATCGACCTCGGCGTCCCCTCCGACACCCCGGACCTGTACCCGTCCCCGTCCATCGCCCTCGGCACCGCCACCGCCAGCGTGCTGGACATGGCGGAGTCCTACGCCACGCTCGCCAACCACGGCCGGCACGGCACCTACACCATGATCGAGAAGATCACCAAGGACGGCACGGACACGGTCAAGCTGCCCCAGCAGCCGGTCAAGCAGGCCGTCAGCCGCGAGGCCGCCGACACCACCACCTCCATCCTGCAGAGCGTGGTCGACAGCGGCACCGCCACCGCCGCGCAGGCCGCGGGCCGCCCGGCGGCCGGCAAGACCGGTACCGCCGAGAACGACACCGCCGCCTGGTTCGCCGGTTACACCCCCGACCTGGCCACGGTGGTCTCGGTCATGGGCCAGGACCCGGTGACGGCCAAGCACATGTCGCTGTACGGCGCCCTCGGCCAGCCCCGTATGAACGGCGGCGGCCCGCCCACCGAGATCTGGGCCCAGTACACGGCGGACGCGCTGAAGAACAAGCCCGCCTCCGACTTCGACCTCCAGCTGGAGCAGGGCGCCGACCAGCCGCAGCCGCCCAGCGCCACCGGCTCGGCCCCTCCGGGCACGACCGCCGGCCAGAACACCGGCGGCACCACCGGCACCCCCACCGGCGGCCCGACCACCAGCCCCACCACCGGCGGCACCACCGGCACCCCCACCACCGGAGGCCCGACCACCACCGGCGGCACCGGCACCGCCACCGGTGGCACCACGACCGGCGGCGGCACGACCAACGGCGGCGGCACGACCACGGGCGGCGCGACCAATGGCGGCGGAACCAACGGCGGCGGCACGACCACAGGCGGCGGAACCAACGGCGGCGGCACGACCACCGGCGGCGGAACCGACGGCGGCGGCGGCACGACAGGCACCGCCGCCGGCGCCGGAGGCGGCGACCCGGCCATCTGACCCCCGGTGACGCCCCCGTGACGTCTCAGTGAGCGCTGGTCGCCTTCAGCCCCACCACGGCGACCAGCAGCAGACACACGAAGAAGATCCGGGCGGCGGTGACCGGCTCACCCAGCACCACCATGCCGAGCACCGCCGCACCGGCCGCCCCGATGCCCACCCACACGCCGTACGCCGTACCGATGGGCAACGACTTCGCGGCGTACGACAGCAGAACCATGCTGGCGACGATCCCGGCGCCCGTGAACACACTGGGCACCAGCCGGGTGAAGCCCTCGCTGTACTTCATCCCGATCGACCAGCCCACCTCCAGCAGACCGGCGACGACAAGCAGAACCCAGGCCATGACAGGCACCTCCGGAAGGAATCTCTGAACGGGGGTGCGTCGTCTTTGCCTGAAGGTCGGGGATCCCGGTACGGCGCGTCTCGTCGGGCTGACGCCTCCGAACATAGCAAAGAAACGACAAAGGGGCCGGTGACCGCGGTCACCAGCCCCATTACCGGAACGACTCAGAGATACAGACCCGTGGAGTCCTCCGACCCCTCGAAACGGTCCGCGGCCACGGCGTGCAGATCCCGCTCGCGCATGAGCACGTACGCCACACCCCGAACCTCGACCTCGGCCCGGTCCTCCGGATCGAACAGAACCCGGTCACCCGGCTCCACGGTCCGTACGTTCTGCCCGACCGCGACCACCTCGGCCCAGGCCAGCCGCCGCCCGACCGCCGCGGTGGCGGGAATCAGAATGCCGCCCCCCGACCGCCGCTCGCCCTCACCGGTCTCCTGCTTGACCAGAACCCGGTCGTGCAGCATCCGGATCGGAAGCTTGTCGTGATGGGGGGTGCTGTGCTGGTTTCTGTTGGCGCTCACGCCTCGAACCTACCTGCCTTCGCCACGCCGGGCCGCGCCCGGGTCAGCCCTTTCGCCGCCGCGAGCCCACGGCCAGCAGCCCCACCACACCGACGGCGAGCAGCGCGACGGGCACCACCCGCTCCAGCCGCACCCCGCCCTCTTCATCGACGAACTGCGCGCGCACCTCACTCACCACCCGGTTGACCTGCACGTACGCCCGCCCGACCGTGTGATCGATATTGGCGACGACCTTGGCCTTGGCGTCCCCGATGATCGTCTGCGGGTGCACCCGCACCCCGATCTCGTCGAGCGTCTCGGCCAGCACTTCGCGGCGGCGCTTGATGTCCGCCTCGATCTGCGCCGGGGTTCTGGTGTCCGACGTGTCCGCCACCGTACGGCCTCCGAAGTCTCCTGATGCTGTTCCGGACAGTCTGTCAGCTTCTCCTCCCGGTGCACCGCAAGGCCCCCCGGTTACCCTGGCCCGATGAGCGAGCGACTCCAGCCGGGGGACGTGGCCCCCGCCTTCACCCTCCCCGACGCCGACGGCAACGAGGTCTCCCTGTCCTCCCACAAGGGCCGCAAGGTCATCGTCTACTTCTACCCGGCCGCCCTGACCCCCGGCTGCACCAAGCAGGCCTGCGACTTCACCGACAACCTGGACGTCCTGGCCTCCGCCGGCTACGACGTGCTCGGCATCAGCCCCGACGCCCCGGAGAAACTGGCGAAGTTCCGCGAGAAGGAGTCCCTGAAGGTCACGCTCCTGGCCGACCCGGACAAGAAGGTCACCGAGGCCTACGGCGCCTACGGCGAGAAGAAGAACTACGGCAAGACCTACATGGGCGTCATCCGCTCCACGATCGTCGTCGACGAGGAGGGCAAGGTCGAACGAGCCCTCTACAACGTCCGCGCCACGGGCCATGTGGCCAAGATCATCAAGGATCTGGGTATCTGAGCGCCTGAGCCTGTTGACGGCGGCCCGCACCGGGAGGACCGGGTGCGGGCCGCCTTCCCTATCCGTGCGTGACTGTCCGATAACCGGTTCGTTGCTCCGTACGGGCTGCGAACGCACGCCCGGAACGGAGGGGGCTCGATGGGGGCCAGCGCGTACAGCAAGGAACGGCTGGAGGAAGCGGCTCGCGGGGCGCGGACGTTGTCGGAGGCGTTGGAGAGGTTGGGGGTGGATCCGAGGAGTTCGACGCGGCGCTATGTCCTGGGGCGGATGAAGAAGCTCGGGGTGGATGTCTCCCACTTCGAGAGGGAGGGGGTGAAGTGGACGAGGGAACTGCTTGAGGGGGCCGTGGCTGCCTCCACGAACATGTGCGAGGTGCTGCGCCATCTCGGTCTGGAGGTCGTCGGCGGCCACCACACGCACATCAGCCGCAGGATCAAGGCGTACGGGATCGACACCTCGCACTTCCAGCTGCCGACCCAGCGAGGAAAGCCCTGGCGCGCCCGAACGCCGGAGGTCCTGCTCGTCGAGCAACCGGTCGGCCAGGCCCGGCGCATTCCGAGCGACAGGCTCAAGTGGGCGATGACGGCCGTAGGCGTTCCGGAGCGCTGTGCTCGCTGCGGTACCGAGCCGGAGTGGCGGGGCCGTCCGCTCCCGCTGGAGGTCGATCACATCGACGGGAACTGGCGTGACAACCGGATCGAGAACCTCCGCTTCCTCTGCCCCAACTGCCACTCCACCACGGACAATTACCGAGGGCGCGGCAAGGGCCGTTCTCGGGGCGGCGCCGTATGAGCAGCGGCGTGCAGTACACCCGTGAGCAGTTGGCCGAGGCTGCCGAGCAGTGCGCGAGCATGGATGAGGTCATGGCCCTGCACTCCGGCAGGCCTGGGCACCCCGCGCCCGAGGAGTTGCGCGCGGCGGTCGCCGAGTCGATCTCCATCGCCGAGACACTTCGCCGACTTCGGCGCCCCGACACCGGAACTCAGCGCGCGCTGCTGCGTCAGTGGGTCGCTGAAGAGGGCATCTCGACCGCGCACTTCCTGGGGCAGGCGCACCAACGAGGCAAGACCTGTGCAGACCGCGCCAAGCGCCCCGAGGACGTCCTGGTCAAGCATGACGGTCGGCGTCGGGCACGGACCCATCTGCTGCGCCGCGCGCTCGGCGAGGTGGGCGTACCGGAGCAATGCGATGAGTGCGGCGTTGGCCCCGAGTGGCTCGGGTGGCCCATGACACTGGAAGTCGATCACATCAGCGGCGACTGGAGCGACGACCGACGCGAGAACCTCCGGTTGCTGTGCCCCAACTGCCACGCGACCACAAGCACCTGGTGCAGAGGGGGCGGACGACGAAACGCGCTGCCCCGTACACTGGGCGAGGCAAAACGGCCTCCAGGTTAGATGTCCGTTTTGGGGCGGTCGTGGCGAAATAGGCGATACGCGCGGGTTTTAGGTGCCCGTGGGAGAAATCCCGTGTGGGTTCGAGTCCCACCGACCGCACACGTGAGGGGCCGTCCGTCCAGGCGGCCCCTCCTCCACTCTCAGCCCAACAGCTCCCGAACCACCGGCACCAACGCCCGGAACGCCTTCCCCCGGTGGCTGATGGCGTTCTTCTCCTCCGGGCTCAGCTCGGCGCAGGTCCGGGTGTCGCCCTCCGGCTGGAGGATCGGGTCGTAGCCGAAGCCGTTCGTGCCGGCGGGGGTGTGCCGGAGCACGCCCCTCAGGCGGCCCTCGACCACCCGCTCCCGGCCGTCCGGCAGTGCCAGGGCCGCCGCGCACGCGAAGTGGGCCCCCCGGTGTTCGTCCGTGATGTCGGCGAGCTGGGCCAGGAGGAGCTCCAGGTTGGCCTTGTCGTCGCCGTGGTGGCCGGACCAGCGGGCGGAGAAGATGCCGGGGGCGCCGCCGAGGACGTCGACGCAGAGGCCGGAGTCGTCGGCGACCGCGGGCAGGCCGGTGGCCTGGGCGAGGGCGTGGGCCTTGAGCAGGGCGTTCTCGGCGAAGGTGACACCTGTTTCCTTGACGTCGGGGACGTCGGGGCAGGCGTCGGCGCCGACGAGCTCGTGGGGGAGTCCGGCCTCGGCGAGGATGGCCCTCAGCTCGGTGATCTTTCCGGCGTTGCGGGTGGCGAGGATCAAGCGGGTCATGCCAGTCAGTATCCCGGTCGTCCCGCCGGTGTCCCTCGCCCGTACCTACAGTTCCGCCTGTCCCGCACCCTGGAGTGTGGTCAGGTCGAAGACCGCGGCCATCCTGGCGAAGCCCAGGTCGCTGGGGTGCAGGTGGTCGCCGGAGTCGTAGTCGGGGCGGAGGCGGCGGGGGGCGTAGGGGTCGCGCAGGGCCTTGTCGAAGTCGACGACCGCGTCGTAGACCCCGCCGGCCCGGATCTCGGCGTTGACCTGCTGTCGTACCGCCTCGCGGGCCGGGGTCCAGCCGCGGTGGCCCTGGTAGGGCATGAGTGTGGCGCCGACGACTTTCAGGCCGTGGGCGTGGGCTTCGCGGACCAGGGTGCGCAGGCCGGTGATGATCTTGTCGGGGTCGGCGAGGCGGGGGTTGCGGAGGATGTCGTTGACGCCGAGGTCGATGACGACGGCCTTGACGTCCGGGTGTGTGAGGGCGTCGCGGGTGAAGCGGCCGAGGCCGCTCTGGTTCTCGGCGGGCCGGCCGAGTCCGTCGGTGAGGACCTGGTTGCCGCTGATGCCCTCGTTGAGGACGCTGTAGCGGGGCACCTGCCGTCCGTTTTCGAGCGCGGTGCGCAGCCGGTCGGCGAGGATGTCGGGCCAGCGGTGGTTGGCGCCGATGGTGGAGGTGACGCCGTCGGTGATGGAGTCGCCGAAGACGACGACGGTGCCGTCGGCTTCGTTGCTGAGGAGGTCCAGGGCCGTCAAGTACCGCCAGTGCGGGGTCTGTTGGGTGTAGGGGGTGCCGGTCGCGTCCTCGGTGGCGTCGCCGTCGGCGACGTAGGAGGTCTGCCGGGCGTGCGGGTGGTAGGTGACGGGGCCGGAGGGGGTGGGGGAGTAGGTGGTGACGAGGACGTCGCTGTCGTGCGGGACGGTGAGGCGTACGGCGTCGCTGACGATCTGTTCGCCGGTGGGTATGACCACGTCGGTGGCGCCGTCGAAGGTGAGGCGGCGCATCGAGTCCGGGTCGGCCGCGGCGGTGCCGTCGCCGGCGGAGAGCGCGATGGTGGCGTGGGTGATGGTGAGGGGTTCGCTGCCGTAGAGGTTGGAGAGCGTGATGCGGGCGCTCGTGCCGCCGGTGCTGGTGTGGACGATGTTGCGCACGGAGCGGCCCGTGAGGCCGTCGGTCTCGGTGCCGGGTTCGCCGCCCACCGGGGAGGCGGACCAGGCGCCGACCCAGGTGCCGGTGGAGGCGGGGGCGACGGAGGAGCCGTGGTGGGGGCGGTCGTCGGTGAGGGTGCCGCGCGGGGTGCCGTCGTCGGCCGCCACGGTGAGGTAGATGGCGGCGGAGAGGGCTACGACCAGCGCGATGAGCGCACTGAGTACGGCATAGCCATGACGCCTGGTCACGGTTGTCTTGCTCTCCTCGGGGAGGGGAGCCCGAGGCTCCGATCTTGATGAGCCCATGATGCGGCATGGGGTGGGGAGAGCTGTCAGGGCCCTGCCCACATCCCTTTTCTGACAGACGCCGGGAACTCTTGTTCCGTTCCGGGAGTCGGTCAGGAAGGGACAATTGTGTGCGGGATCACCGATCGGGATCACCGAGCGGGTGGAGCTGAACGGGTGGAGCCGATGGAACCGACCGAGACGGAAGCAGCGCCGGCGCGGGGTGTGTCGTACAAGACGATGACGGCCTTCACCCCGGCCGACGAGGAGCGCCGGCGCGGGGTGCGGCGCATGAAGGTCACGGCGACCTGTCTGCTGTTGTTCGTGGCGGTGGTCTACGCCCTGGCGAAACTCGCCTCGCAGGAGGGTGCCGGGCCGTGGGCGGGCTATGTGGCGGCGGCCGCCGAGGCGGGCATGGTGGGCGCGCTGGCCGACTGGTTCGCGGTGACGGCGCTGTTCCGGCATCCGCTGGGGCTGCCCATTCCGCACACGGCGATCATCCCGACGAAGAAGGACCAGCTGGGTGTTTCGCTGGGTGAGTTCGTCGGCGAGAACTTCCTGTCCCAGGACGTCGTACGGCAGCGGCTGCGCGCGGTCGGTATCGGCAGCCGGCTCGGGGCGTGGCTGGCGGAGCCGGCGCACGCGGACCGGGTGACGGCGGAGCTGGCGACGGCGCTGCGGGGTGCGCTGACCGTGTTGCGGGACTCCGATGTGCAGGCGGTCGTGGGTGAGGCGATCACCCGGCGGGCGAACATGCAGGAGATCGCTCCGGGGATCGGCAAGATGCTGGAGAAGGTCGTGGCCGACGGCGGGCACCGGCGGGCGGTGGACCTGGTGGTGGCGCGGGCGCACGACTGGCTGGTGCTGCACCGGGACGACGTGATGGTGGCGGTGGAGGGGGGTGCGCCGGGGTGGACGCCGCGGTTCGTGGACCGGAAGGTCGGCGAGCGGGTCTACAAGGAGCTGTTGCGGTTCGTCACCGAGATGCGGGACATGCCGTCCCATCCGGCGCGTGGCGCGCTGGACCGTTTTCTCACCGACTTCGCCTCCGATCTGCAGTCCGACACGGACACCCGGGCGCGGGTGGAGCGGCTCAAGGGGGAGGTGCTGGGCCGGGGTGAGGTGCAGGATCTGATCGCGTCGGCCTGGACGGCCGTACGGTCCATGGTGGTGGCGGCGGCCGAGGACGAGCGGAGCGAGCTGCGGATGCGGGTGCGGCGCGCGCTGCTGTCGCTGGGGGCGCGGATGGCGACCGAGCCGAAGGTGCAGGGGAAGGTGGACAGCTGGGTGGAGGGCGCGGCGGTGCATGTGGTGACGACGTACCGCGCGGAGATCACCTCGCTGATCACGGACACGGTGGCGGGCTGGGACGCCGAGCACACCACCCGGAAGATCGAGGCGCACATCGGCCGCGACCTGCAGTTCATCCGGATCAATGGCACGGTGGTGGGATCACTGGCGGGACTGCTGATCTATGCGGTGACGCGGACGCTGGGCGCCTGAGCGGGGCCGGTTCCGAGTGGCTGCGCGGGTCGGGGGCACCCGTGATGCCGTCCCCGCCCGTGCGGGGGGACGTCCTTCGACGAGAGGGAGCGCATGAGCGCTGCAGCCGAGGCGCCGTCGCCGCGGACGGGCCGCACGATCACCACCGACATCCCCGCCCGGCTGGACCGTCTGCCCTGGTCCCGCTGGCACTGGACGATCGTGATCGGCCTGGGGACGGTCTGGATCCTGGACGGTCTGGAGGTCACGGTCGTCGGCACCATCGCGGGCCGGCTGGCCGAGCCGGGCAGCGGGGTGTCGATCACCTCGGGCCAGATCACCGGAACGGCCGCCGCGCTGTATGTGGCCGGGGCCTGCTCGGGCGCCCTCTTCTGGGGCCGTCTGACCGACCGCTTCGGCCGCAAGCGGCTGTTCATGATCACCCTGGGGGTGTACCTGGCGGCGACGGCCCTCACCGCCGTCTCCTGGGAGGCCTGGTGGTTCTTCCTGTTCCGCTTTCTGACCGGTTTCGGCATCGGCGGTGAGTACGCGGCGATCAACTCGGCGATCGACGAGCTGATCCCGGCCGCCCACCGCGGCCGGGTCGACCTGATCATCAACGGCAGCTTCTGGCTGGGCGCGGTGGGCGGCTCGCTGCTGTCGATCGTGGCGCTCGACACGGATCTGCTGGCCAGGAACGTCGGCTGGCGGCTGACCTTCGCCCTGGGCGCCGTGCTGGCCCTGGTCATCCTCCTGGTACGGCGGCACGTCCCGGAGAGCCCGCGCTGGCTGCTGATCCACGGCAGGGACCGGGAGGCGGAGGAGATCGTCCGTGGCATCGAGCGGCAGATCGAGCAGGAGAAGGGCGAGCGGCTGCCCGAGCCGCGGGGCGAGGCGCTGGAGATCCACCAGCGCGGGAGCGTGACGTTCCGGGAGATCGCCCGCACGGTCTTCGGCCACTACCGCAGGCGGGCCGTTCTCGGCTTCTCCCTCTTCATCGGCCAGGCGTTCCTGTACAACGCGATCACCTTCGGCTTCGGCGCGATCCTGACCAGGTTCTTCAACGTGCCCTCCGGGCACACCGGCTACTACTTCGCGGTGATCGCGGTCGGCAACTTCTGCGGTCCGCTGCTGCTGGGCAGGCTGTTCGACACGGTGGGCCGCCGGGTGATGATCTCCTCGACCTACCTGCTGTCGGGCCTGCTCCTGTTCGGCACGGCGTGGCTGTTCGACCAGGGCTCGCTGAGCGCGGGAACGCTGACGGCCTGCTGGTGCGCGGTCCTGTTCTTCGCCTCGGCGGGCGCCTCCAGCGCGTACCTGACGGTGTCCGAGGTCTTCCCGATGGAGACGCGGGCGATGTCCATCGCCTTCTTCTACGCCCTCGGCACGGCGGCCGGCGGCATCAGCGGCCCCCTGCTGTTCGCCGACCTCACCGGCACGGGCAAGGTCGGCGACACGGTGCTGGCCTTCTCCATCGGCGCGGCCCTGATGTGCGCGGCGGGCCTGGTCGCCGCCGTCCTGGCCGTACGGGCGGAGCGCCGCTCCCTGGAGGACATCGCCCGCCCGCTGACGGTGGTGGCGAGCCGGGCCACGCCGAGCACGCCGAGCACGCCGAGCACGCCGAGCACGCCGAGCACGCCGAGCACGCCGAGCACGCCGAGCACGCCGAGTACCCCGAGCACCCCGTAAGGGGGTGAGGCCGTCAGGCCCCTGTCGTGGAGCCGGGCCGCACGATCATCAGGACGGTCACGGTGGCCCACAGCAGGTTGAACATCCCGGTGAACATGGCGAGCCGCGCGGGGTCGGTGCCCCTGCCCTCCACCACCGCGCTCTGGGCGGGCAGCACCAGCGCGGCCAGGACGACGGCGGCGAGAGCGGTCAGCCCGATGGACACGATCAGCCAGCCGCTCCCGAGCACGCCCATCTCGCTCGCGGTGGCGAACCCGAAGACCGGGACGACGACGCCGACGAGGGCGTAGACCCGGCAGATGCGGTGCAGCAGGTGCAGCGTGCCGGTGACATCGGGGGTCCCGGTGGCTCCGGGAGTGCCGGTGGCTCCGGGAGTGCCGGGCGCGGCGAGGGCCCGGCGCGCGGCGGGCG
Source organism: Streptomyces sp. NPDC001153 (assembly GCF_053598315.1). Taxonomy (NCBI): domain Bacteria; kingdom Bacillati; phylum Actinomycetota; class Actinomycetes; order Kitasatosporales; family Streptomycetaceae; genus Streptomyces; species Streptomyces sp. NPDC001153. The sequence goes on along the minus strand of NZ_JBSFJZ010000004.1, from coordinate 170,387 downwards.
GGAACATGCTGGTGGCGACGGTCACGGGGCCTACGGCGACGATGGCGGCGAGGACGTGGACGGCGAGGAGGAACTTGGTCACGCGGTGACGGTAGGCGGCGGCCGGATCTTGCAGAAGTGGCGGAAGTGCCATGATCCAACGGATTCCCGCCACGCGGAGGGAGCAGGGGAGTGGAGCAGGGGAGTGGAGCAGGGGTGTCCGCTGTTACGGAGCCGGTGGGCTGATCAGCGCTGATGGGCATTGGTGGGCGGCGTTGGCGGTAATCCGTCGTAGCCATAGGATCCCGCCATGCACACCGTGGCCGTACTGGCGCTGGACGGAGTCATCCCCTTCGACCTCTCCGCCCCCATCGACACCTTCGGCTGGGCGCGGCTGCCCGACGGCCGGGTGCCGTACCGGGTGCGGGTGTGCGCGGTGCGGGGGGAGGTGAGCGCGGGGGCCTTCACGGTGCGGGCGCCGTACGGCCTTCAGGCGCTGGCGGAGGCGGACACGATCATCCTGCCGGGTGTGGCGGAACCGCCGGAGGAGCTGCCGCCGGGCGTGACCGAGGCACTGCGCGCGGCGGCCGCGAACGGCACCCGGATCGCCTCGATCTGCGTGGGCGCGTTCCTCTTCGCGGCGACGGGCCTGCTGGACGGCCTGCGCGCGACGACGCACTGGTACGCGGCGGGGGAACTGGCGGCGCGGCACCCGGAGGTGACGGTCGACCCGAACGTCCTGTACGTCGACAACGGCCAGTTCCTGACGTCGGCGGGCGCGGCGGCGGCGCTGGACATGTGTCTGCACATGATCCGCAAGGACTTCGGCTCGGCGGTCGCCGCGCACGCGGCGCGGATGTCGGTGATGCCGCTGGAACGGGAGGGCGGCCAGGCCCAGTTCATCGTCCACGACCTGCCCCCGGCGCCGTCGGGTGCCACCTTGGAGCCGCTGCTGCACTGGCTGGAGGACCACTGCGACCGCGACATGACGGTGGACGAGATCGCGGCCCGGGCGGGCATGAGCACCCGCACCCTCAACCGCCGCTTCCGCGAGCAGACCGGCACGACGCCGTTGCAGTGGCTGCACCGGGCGCGGGTACGGCGGGCGCAGCATCTGCTGGAGACGACGCCGTACCCGGTGGAACGGATCGCCACGCAGACGGGCTTCGGCTCGCCGACGGCCTTCCGGGAGCGGTTCCGGAGGGTGGTGGGGACGAGCCCGCAGGCGTACCGGAGGGCGTTCAGGGCGGGGGCGGTGTAGAGGGGGACGGGGGTGCCGGCCGGGATGCTCCGCCCGGGCCTGCCGCCGGGGTCGGCTCAGGCCTTGCGGTCGGCGACGGCCCAGGAGGCGAGGGCGACGGCACCGGCGACACCGAGGACGGACGGCCAGGCGCCGACCTTCTTGGCGAGCGGGTGCGAGCCGGCGAACGCGGCGACGTAGGCGGCGCTCAGCGCACCGGCGGCCTTCCCGCCGGCCTGCCGGCGCCACTGCTGAGCGGCGGTGACCCCGGCGACGGCCAGCACGGCCCCACCGAGCTGCCGCTTCTTGGTCCACCGGGCCACGCCATACCCACCGACAAGCCCGGTGGCGGCCACCACTGCACTGGGAACCCTCGCCACAACTGCCTCCTCCTGCTCCGCTTTTGCGCGATGTCCGGCCTGAGGCTAACGCGCAGCCGATCATGCTCTCCTCACCTGAGTCGGATCTTGTCAAGTCTCCGGCGGAGAGTTCTGTCCCCACAGCCGTACGCACGGCACAGCACGACTGAAGCCCCCCACGGAACTCGCCGTCGTCATGGGGGGCTTGGTCGGGTGCTCTGTCTCTCACGGGGATGCGGGTGTCTGCGGCACCCGCGGGTCAACGCGGCTCACCGTGGACGCAGAGCGCCGTGCCGGACACGGTCGGGGCGTGGCGACCTCGCACGCATCCACACGTTGCAAGGCCGCCACGCATCTCCCGTGCCGTCGGCGGGCGAGCCGGCCGGCCCACCGGAAGCTGGCCGGCCGCCGCTTTCCGCCGTCAGGGGGGTACCGAACCGCCCTCTAGAAGGCGCTGTTGCTGCAGCCCATCGTCGACCCGATGTGGGTGTCCTGCGCGCCCGGGTCGCCCTCGCCGTTGAGCGCGTTGCCCAGCACGCCGTTGAGGATCCCGACCTCACCGAGGACGTCGACATTGAGGTCGTGCGACTTGCAGTTGGAGCTCTGCAGGACGCTGCTGCCCCCGCCGCCCCCGCCCTGGCCGCCGGCGTAGGCGGTGCCAGAGGCCAGAAGTCCGACGCTCCCGAGAGCGGCGACCAGGACGGCAGCCTTGTGAAGCTTGTGCATTTCATCTCCATCGCGTGTGGTGGATACGATCTGTGACAGATCGACTTCCGTCAGTGACGGAGATTATGTGCAAATCCGCCAAGGCGAACGGCGACGCGCCGGTCCTGTGACCGCGTAGAGTAATCGACGCATTACGAACCGGCATCCCGCGGTCGCGACCGAGACCCCGATTCCCCGGTCCGCGCCCTCAAGCTGACCCACCGTCACCTCCGTCACCGCCAGGGGCAACGCACGTCGAACAACCCACCGCGCACTCCCCACCACCGCCTTTGGCCCACCCCGGGTACCCGAGGCAACGAACCTGCTCTTGACCCGGCTCGCGGAGGCACGACGCTGCCCAGGCAGCGGGCGGCCCTACGGCAACGCGTCGCGAACGGCACGTCCGACCCGCTGATCACCCAACGGGGCAGGTCAGCTCGGGCTTGGACCGGTTCGGAGAACACGTCACCACGGCAAGCGACAGGTACGAGGGGCGCTCGAGGTAGAACCCGAGCGATACGTCACTACCCGAACTCAACTTCTCAGCCGCCGAGTTGACCAGCGCAGCGAGATCGAGGAGGTCACGCTCCCGGCCAGAGGCGAACCGGCCCGCGTACGCGGCCACGCACGCCCCGATCCAGGTGGCGGCGCCCTTCGCCTCATCCCACGTGTCACGCACCAAGGAAGACGGTTTGACGAGCCAGTACGCCGTCTCCAGCGGAGGGAGATCCACGGTCGGGAACTCCGCTGCGACCTCCCGATAGCGCTGGATCAACTCGGGCTTGCTGCCGCCCGGCGGCGGCTCGGGATACGGAGGCCGCCGGAGTGCCTCCTGGTCGAAACGCTCTTTCGTCCCGACCCATAGATAGCCGTGGTAGTGCACCAGTCGTTCCTGTCGGGTGTCGGAGACGAGAGGGACCGGCCCCGGCACCGGCCTCCGCACGGGTGCCGGGACAGCCGGGACCGGCCAGGGGCATCAGACGCGCAGCCCGAACCTCGCCGGATCGATGCCGGCCACCGCCAATTCCTCCGTGGTGAACCGCAACGGCTCCGCATCCGGCCGCTTGCTGTCACCCAGCGCCCAGGCGTCGTCGCCGATCCGGGCGAGCGTCACGCATCCCTCCGTACAGGGACCTCCGCAGGCCTTCACGAACGAAGCCCCGCTGATGTCGAGCCCATACAGCTTGTTTCCGTCCAACATCACTGCACCTTCCTGCTCAACTGATCGCGGCCATGACTGACCGCCTCCGCCCATCTGGGGCGGGAGTTTGGGAGTGGGGATCCGTGCATTGGTCACACGAGCGTGGTCGGTGCGGTGGGCATCAGAACCGCCTCGCGTTCATCTCGTTCACGCGTGCACGCAGGCGTTCATCGGCGTCGGCCGACCGCAGCTCGTCCGGGTTCGCTTCCCATTCGATACCCCCACTGAAGAGGCGTAGCAGGACCCGTCCCGCCTGGTTTCCCATGACCTCGCCGACACGATTCCGGTTGGTGTCGTAGGCGAGCTCACCCACGTCCGGAGTCACCGTTTCCGCCATGTGAATCACGCTAGAAAGCGGCCGGGTGGGCCCTCAACGAACGTGCCAGAACTTGCCGGGGATCACCCGAGCGCGTCGATGGCCGACGTGATCAGCTCGCGGGCCTTCGAGCCGTATACGGCCAACTCCTGGAGCGCCGCGAAAGTCTGCGCATACAAGTCGATCTCGTGGCTCTGCGTCACAGTGAGATGCGCGGAGACCAGCTCGACGTTGGCGACCTCGCAGTCGTAGAGGAAGAAGCCCTCAACGGGCCAGATGCGCGACCGGTCGGCGGTCAGCGGGATGATCCCGAGCGAGACGGACGGGAGGGAAGCGGAGGTGAGCAGGTGGCCGAGCTGCCCGGCCATGACCTCAGGGCTGCCGATGCGGTAGCGCAGGGCGGCCTCCTCCAGCACTATTGCGAAACTGTGGTCGCCTTCGTGAATGACGTGCTGTTTGGCGACGCGGACGTGCACCGCTTCTTCCACGTCGTCGGTCAATTGACGGCGTTCCCGGATCGACTTCAGTAGAGCCTCGATGTAGGGGGCCGTCTGCACCGGGCCCGGAATGAGCCAGGACGAGTAAATGCGAAAGCGACGGGTGCGTTCCCAAAGCGGAACGACGGACTCTTGTGCGTGACGCAATCCAGACCGCTCCATGCGGCGCCACTCGACGTACATGCCGTCGATACCGCGGGCCGTCGTCACGAGATCGGCGGCCAGATGCGGCACTCCGCAGTGCAATGCCCAATCCTGAAGGTCGGCTTCAGAAGGAGTTCGAGCCCCGCTCTCATACCGGGAGCATTTGGATTCGTGCCAGCCGGCAAGACCAGCCAACGCCCGCGCGGTGAGCCCGGCGTCGAGCCGGATCTCGCGCAGACGTTGGCCGAGAGCCTTACGGGCTTCGTGGACGCTGGAGGAAGGGGACGACATGGCGTTGCGTCGGACTCCACCCGCGCCGATCAGGCGAGTTGGTAGTCAGCGTGAGGAATGCCCAGTTCCCACACCGCCTCAAAGGCGCCCGCGCACAGTTTGATCTCCTGGGGGTCGGTGTTGAGAGACGGTTCCAGCCACTCGCCCTCGCCATCGAAGTGGTTCACGAGCAGCAGGGACGAGTCGAACAACCAGAAGTCGTTGCCGGGAAGGGCGATACCCGTGGCTTTCCTGCGCGGCAGCCAGCGCACTTCCTCGCCTGCGGCGATGTTCAGGCCGTCGGTCACCTCGTGCTCGAAGCGGATGTACTTGCTCACCGGCTCGGACACGATCCGGGCGCGGCGGACCTTCACTCCTCGGCACGTTGCCTCGGAGACCAGGGCGAGCCAGTCCGCCCACCTCTCGGCGGGGTCGATCGCCGCGCCGGCATCCCAGTCGATGTACGCCGGGTCCGACTTCATGTAGGAGTCCCGCATCTCCAGATGCACTGCCGACTCGCGGCAGTCACGGAACAGTTCCTCAAACGTCGGAACCGTGGTCACGCTGTACCTCCAGGAAGAACTGGACCATGCGCCGCGGGATCTCCACCACGGACTCATGGCCGGGGATGTCCATCTGGCCGAGCCGTTCCTCGTCCAGCACTTTCCATCCCTGCACGAGATAGGTGTCCTTCTCGTCGTCCAGATACACCGTTGGGGAGCCGCCGCTCGGGCTCTCCGGGTCCTTGCCGAGTTTACGCAGGGCCATGGGGTCCACCTCCGTCGTAGGCGACGATCCGTGTGCCAGAGCGTGCCCGACACGGTGCCCCGCGGGACAGCAGCTTGCCAGAACTTGCCAGCCCGACTATCCGGACGCCGAGGAGGTCTCCGCCCAGTCGCTGAGCAACTGCCGCGCCGTGTCACCGGCGTACGCGTGCTCGGCGAACACGTCGAAGAGCCGGCTGTAGTGCTCAACGTCCTTCGCTTCGCGGACCACGACCCGCCCGGTGAAGACTTCCAACGTCGCCAGAGTCGTGTCGTAGACGGTGAACGTGTTGAACGGTACCTCGGGGACCCGAGCCGACAGCGGAAGCACCTTGACATCCACATTCGGACGACGCGAGAGCGACACGAGATGCTCGATCTGCCGGGCCATGACGGCGGGCTCGCACAGTTGCCACCGGATCGCCGACTCGGTCAATAGGAACCCGAACTGCTTTTCAGGGTCGTCGAGTACGGCCTGCCGTTCCTGCTTCAACGCGATGACTCGGTCGACGTCCCCTGCCCCCGAGGCTGACGTCTGCGTCATGACGTGACGCATATACTCGGGTGTCTGAATCAGCCCTGTGGGGATCGCTGGGAGGAAGTAGCGCAGGCGAGTAGCTCTCCGCTCAAGAGCGGCGAGTTCATCCTGGACGCCACTCGGAGCGCTGGGCTCTGGCTCCAGCTTCATCCGCTCCCCCAAGTCCACTCGACAGCACCTGCGTTCCAGCCGTCTCCACGACACGGCGGACTCATCAAGTCGGCCACCGTGCCTCGTTTCTTGTGCCCAGCGGTTCGATGGAGAAGTGCCGCAGGATCTAGGCTGTCCACGTTACCGCCGCCCCCGGCGGTGCGCACGGAGACCGGCCCCCAATCCGGGAATATCTCCCAGCCTAGACGTAGCGTCAGGAAATTCCTCATGCCTAAAGTACAGATACGACCTGTCCAAACACGTGGTTGATCACGGTGTGGAGGTCAAGGTCTCTGAGCCTTTCAGGGCTTGAGCGCATCCTCCAATGGAGGCTTCAACAACTCAGCACGTAGTCGAGCTGGTAGCGATCTGAAGGGCCCTGAGCAGATCGCCGGGCCCCTTCTTCCGCTAGTTCCTATCTCGGCGCTTTGTGCGCCAGGGCTCGTATGAAGGCGCGCCATGTGACAGGTCGCACCCTGATCACTGAGTCGTCCCCTCGCTTTGAATCGCGTATGAGGGTGTCGTTGTCTGTGTAGGCACACTCCACGCACTCGGTCCCACTGCCACCACTGTAAGAGGACGTGAACCAGTGAAGTTGTGACGAGGCTGCCATCAAGGCTCCCTGCTGATCCGCTCGATGAGTTCCGCTGACGACTCGAAGTCGAGTGCTTGAGCGCTGAGGTACTCGAACGCCAACTTATAACGGTCCAGTTCCTGTGGCTTCTCCATGAAGAGGCCGCCGCCGATGAGGTCTACGTACACCACGTCGAGTTCGCGAGCTTGCCCGCGCAGGACGGCGAAGCTGCCTACGGCCGCCGCGTGCGCGCCCCGTGCGAACGGTAGTACCTGGATCGTGACGTGCGGCCGTTGTGACTGGGTGAGCAGGTGATCCAACTGTTGTCGCATGACCTCTCGGCCGCCGACCAAGCGGCGGATGGCAGCCTCGTCGATCACGCACCAGATGTGCGGTGGCTCTTCGCGGTCCAGCAACTCCTGACGTTTCATGCGGATATCGACCATGTGCTGGACCTCACGCTCGGGGCACTGCACCTCCGAGGCTCGGTGTACGGCTTCGGCGTACTCTCGGGTCTGAAGTAGGCCGGGGATGTACATGCAGGCGTAGTGGTCCTCGCGTACGACCTCGTCTTCGAGAGTCAACATGAGGTTCATCGACTCAGGGATGGGATCAGCGAGTGAACGCCACCATCCCTGGATCTTGGCGCCCTTGGCTAGCTCAACCAGCGCCATACGCTCCTCGTCTGTGGCGCCGTACACACGGCAGAGCGCGTCGACAGCCGGCCACTTGACCGTGCCTTCCTTCGTCTCGTACCGGCTGAGCGTCGCCTTGGAGATACCGACGCTCGCTCCGGCCTCCTCCAGGGTTAGCCCTCTCAACTCTCGGAGCCGACGCAGGTCAGCTCCCAGTTGGCGCCTACGTGTGGTGGGTCCAACTGCCATGCCTCCAGCCCTTCCTGTTCACGCGGTAGATCGTCCTCGACCCCGCTGGAGTACTGCAAGGTGGTGCACGCCGGGGCGCTTTGTGTGGCAGCGCGCTCCTGCTCGCAGGGGATGAGAGTTCCATTTTGGAAGTCTCATCGCCACACTCGGTAGCTGTGAGGTTACTTGACGCTCAGAGCGTCACCGGCACTGTGGGCGAGGGAGCGAAGTACGTCGTGGACTGCACGGGTTGTATGCCCCGAAGGGCATGGAAGCTGCCGTTTCTGGCTGAGGCGGAAGAAGCAGCCGCACTGCGGCGAATCCTGCGGATTCACCTTGAACGTTGGGGGCTGCACGAACTCAGCGAAGCCGCGCAACTGTGCGTCAGCGAGCTCGTCGCCAACGTCATCAAGCACGTGGGCCCTGGTACCCCGAGTACCCTTGCGGTCTCCATGAGCGGGACTCGCTTGCGCATCGAAGTCCAGGACCCCGACCCCCGAGCCCTCCCGACGCTGACGGACGTAGATGCGGATGCCGAGACAGGGCGTGGCATGGCCCTCATCGAGGCAATCACCGATCGTTGGGGCGTCGACCTTGCGCCTGGGCGCAAGGCGACTTGGTGCGAGTTCCGCACGAATCTCAAGACCGCTGATGGGCATACCACAGGCCCTCGCGTAACCCGGGCGGCGAACGTTCTCGGGTTGTACGCCGATGTGACGGAGCTGCCGACAGGAACGAAGCTTGGGCGGCTGGGCACGGCAGTGGCCGAGGAGGCGGCGATCAACGTGATCGCCGATCTCCTGTACTGGCTCGGGGCACACGGCCGGGACCCGGACGAGGTGCTGGAGCGGGCCCAGACTCACTTCCAAGCCGACGTTGAGACTCGCTGATCGACGTGTAGGTCAGCTCGCCGTGATGGCCGAGTACGTCCACACGTCGGCGGGTAGTTCATGCGTCAGGCGCCATGTGATCGCCATCGGTTTGCTGCCGGTGTGGTCCTCGTAGGCGGCCGGGCCGAGCAGCATCCACGGCTGGGACTTGCCTATGTCGGTGTTCTTGTAGCGCCGTACGAACAGCAGGACGTGGCTACCGCGATCCTTGTGTTGCTGGTAGCGCACCCCGGTGGGGGAGTTGGCGGCCGTGGAGTTCTGGGACTCCCAGTGGAAGAGCATCGGGCTCAACGCGTAGTCCTTGTACCGGATGGTGGGCGAGAAGTCCTTCTCGTTCTTCTCCAGCGTGATGAGGAGTGCGTCGGTCTTGAGTTCCTCGACCCATTGCACACCCTGGGCGAAGGAGCGAGGCATCTGGCCGCCGAAGCGAGCCACGCCGAGGGCGGCGAGGATCTCGGATCGGTTGTACGCGCTGTGAACCTTCAGCGGGACATGGCTAAGGGGGGCGGAGAGCGGGATGGGGACGTGGTCGGCCTGCTCGATGACGTGTGAGATCACCTGTCGTAGTTCGTCCCGGAACGCCCGCTGGTCCCGCAGCGAATCCAGGCCTTCCTGATAGCTGGTGAAGCCGCCTGCGTTGTCCCAAAGGTTGAAGAACAGCATGCGGGCGTACGACTGGTCAGTGGGGCTGAGCTCCTCGTATGCCGGAGCGTCGTCCTGGAGGAGCCGGAGATAGGCCTCCGCGCGCTCCGGGTCGTCTACGTGCAGGAAGGCATGGACCCGCTTGAGTAGTGCAGCCTCTCCCGAGGGTGCGGGTTCGTCGATGAGGCCGGCGCGGCGCAGCACTGTCGTCCAGGAGTTGTCGCTTTTGTACAGCTCCTTGATCTCCCGGCGGCTTTCCCGAAGGTAACTGCCGAGGTAGGGCGTGCCGTAGGCCCTGACCTCTTTCATCAGGGTCTTCACCGTGGCACCCAGTTGGGTCCGGAGGTTGTCGATGACGAGGTCTTTCGACTTGCCCTCCAGGATGATCTGGCAGCCGGACGGCAGCTGGGGGAAGTCGTGCTCGATGTGATCAAGGAGTCGGTTCCGCGACAGGTTGGTCAGGGCTCGGAACTGTTCCTCGAAGCGGAACTCGGCCCGGTGCTGCCCGATGAAGTCGAGGACGGTGAGTACGGGCTTCGTTTCTGTGCGTCGCAGCCCCCGACCCAACTGTTGGAGGAAGACGGTGGCGCTGTTGGTGGGGCGTAGGAGGAGAAGCGTGTCGACGTCAGGGATGTCGAGGCCTTCGTTGAACAGGTCGACGGAGAAGATCACTTGGAGCTTTCCGTCGCGGAGGTCGGACAAGGCCTGGGAGCGCACTTCGGAGGGCGAGTCGCTGTCAAGCGCCACTGCCTCGAAGCCGGCCTTTCGGAAGAAGTCCGCCATGAAGTGTGCATGTGCCTTCGTCACGCAGAAGCCGAGTGCCCGCATGGCGCCTGGGTTGGAGACCTTGTCCCGGATCTGCTTCACCACGATCCGGGCACGCGCGTGGTTCCCCGTGTAGAGGTTGCCGAGCTCCTGGTCAGCGTACGAACCCTTCTGCCAGCCAAGGTTCGTCAGATCCGTGCCGTCGGGGATGCCGAAATAGTGGAAGGGACAGAGCAGGTCGTTCTCCAGGGCTTCCCAGAGCCGCATCTCAGCGGCGATCCGGCCGTCGAAGAACTCGTCCTGGACGTTGAGGCCGTCCATTCGTTCGGGGGTGGCCGTCAGGCCCAGCAGTTCCTTCGGCGTGAAGTGGTCGATGACGCGCCTATAGGTGGCGGCTGTGGCGTGATGGAACTCGTCGATGACGATGATGTCGAAGTGATCCGGTGCCAGTTGCTCAAGGCGCTGAACGTTGAGTGATTGCACGCTGGCGAAGACGTGCTGCCACTCGCGTGGATCCTGCCCTGCGTGTAGCAGCTCTCCGAAGGAAGCATCATCCAGTACCTCCCGGTAGGTACGCAGGGACTGCTTGAGGATCTCCTTGCGGTGGGCCACGAACAGCAGTCTCGGTCGACCACCCTCCGACTTGCTGCAAAGACTGCGGTAGTCGAGGGCGGCCATCACCGTCTTGCCGGTGCCAGTCGCCGCGACAAGAAGGTTCCGATGCCGTCCACGGAGCTCCCGCTCGACGGTGAGCCGCTCCAGCATGTCCCGCTGGTGGGGAAAGGGACGTACCTCGAGACCAGAAAGGCTGATCCTCAGGTCGGTGCTGGCGTTGGCGCCACTCGCCCGGGCCAGCGCTTCATCAAGGCGACCGCCGTGGAGCTCGGGATCGTACGTTTCAAAGGCGGTGTCGTTCCAGTAGGCGTCGAAGGTTGCCTCGAACTTGTTCAGGACGGCAGGTGTCGCGACGGACGACAGTCGTACGTTCCACTCCAGACCATCGAGCAGCGCCGCTTTCGAAAGGTTGGAGCTGCCGACATACGCCGTGTCGAAGCCCGTCTTTCGCCTGAACAGCCAGGCCTTGGCGTGCAGTCGAGTGGAACGGGTCTCGTAGTTGACCTTGACCGTGGCACCGAAGTCCCGGACCAGGCGGTCGAGCGCGTGACGGTCGGTGGCGCCGATGTAGGTGGTCGTTATGACGCGTATCGGCACCCCCCTTTCCCTCGCGGCGCGCAGTGAGTCCTCCAAGACACGGATGCCATACCACTTCACAAATGCGCACAGCAGGTCGATGCGGTCTGCCGTAGCCAGCTCCGCCCTGAGCTCGGCACCGAGGCTGAGGTCCTCTGGGGAGTTGGTGATGAGCGACGTCTCGGATAGAGGTGTCAAGGGGCGCAAGGCGTACGCGCCCGGAGCCTCCTGCCGCGCGAGAGTCAGAAGTTGTCGCGGTCCCTCGATGATGGAGCTGACAGCGTCGGCATTGCTCGATTCGGGAGCGTTTGTGGCAGTCACTGCCTCGAGGATGCGGTTGGCGACCTCGACGCGATCCTCGGCGGGAACGTCAGCCAACCTTCGACCGACAGCTTCACCGATGTAGCGAGCCAGGACATGGGGAGCGGACTCCGAGCTGACCTCGGCGTCAATGGCTTTCCAGCCAGCCGCCTCGAATCGCTCCAACTCGTCGCGTACGTCATGCGTGATCAGCTTCTCGTAGACGCCAGCGATCGGCTCTGATCGGCCCACCCGTTCTGCCACGGCTGCCCCCCTGATCCCTCATGCTGTGCGCGACCTTGCGCGCCGATATGGATCAGTTCTAACAGCAGCCACTGACAGGAGAGGGTCGCGTACCGAAATCAGGGCACCGGCGTCCTTCAGTGGCGGTGAGGCCGCCCGCTTCTTGATCAGTGTCGTGCTTCCGCAGGCCGCGTCAAGGGCGCTGCGCTCCGCTGCGCTCCGTTCCGCGTCGGCTGCGCCGATGGCCCTGCGGGCCACCCCTGACCCGGCCCGCTCCAGCACAGGGAAGAAGCGAGCGAGCGGCCCGGAAAGCGGGCGGACCAGGTGGGGTGGCCTCGGGGTTGGCTGTGCAGTGGGGCGGGGCTGGGCGCGCGTACGCCGAGTGGGGGCACGCCGTAGTGGGCGGTGGCCTTCGGTCTCTGTGTGGCTGCGTGCGTCAGGCAGTCGTGCCGTGGCAGTCCCCGTAGCCGCGCCCCGCCCCGCACCAACACTCCGCCCCCCGCCGCGGCGGCCAGGCAACCGCCCGCCCCCGCGCCGCCAGCGTCGTCGCATACTGCGGCAGGAGCGCGGTGTCCGCCGGGGACGAGCCCTCCGACGCCGCGAAGGCCTCGTAGGACGGGACCGTGCCCGTGACGATGCCGAGGTTTCCCGTGCCCGAGGCGGACAGCTCGCGCAGGGACGACTCTATGGTCGCGAGGTGGGTCTCGTGGGACGGGTACTCCACGGCCAGGGTCGGGTAGGCCGACAGGAGTTCCGTCAGCTCCCCCGCCGGCCAGTGGAGGACCGCTACCGGGAAGGGGCGGGAGAGGGCCTCCCTGTAGGCGCCGAGTTCGGCTTGGAGGCGGGTGATTTCCGCCTGGAGTTCGGCCGGGTTCTCCGAGCCCAGGGACCAGACGCGCTTCGGGTCGTGGAGTTCGTCCAGGGACACGGGGGACGTGTGGAGGGTGTCCGCCAGGGTGTCCCAGGTGTCGTGGGGCAGGCCCAGCATGCGGCGGACGCGGTGGCGGCCGTAGAGGAGGGGGTGGGTGGCGGGTGCGGGTTCCGTGTCGTCCCCCTCCGGCAGGAGCAGGCTCGCCCCCTCCGTGAAGGTCTCCGCCGCCGTCTCCAGCTCGTCGTGTGACTCCAGGGACTCCGCGATGATCAACCAGGGGGCCGGGTCGCGTGGGGCGGCCACGCGGATGCCCTCGATGATCGCCCTCGCCTCCGCCTCGTGGCCGTACTCCCAGAGGTTCGACGCCTTCAGGGCGCGGACCAGGGCGGGGTTCTCCAGGCCGTCGTCGGCGGACAGCAGGCGGTCGTAGAGCGCGGTGGCCGCGGGGCGGTCGCCGGACAGTTCCAGGTGGGCCGCCGCCCGCAGCAGCAGGGCCTCGGCGTCCTCGGGATACAGTCCGGCGGTCCGCTCCAGGCGTGCCGCTTCGGCGGTGTGGTCGACGTTCTCGGCAGGCGTGTCGGGGCGCATGGGGGACACCGTACTGCCGAGCGGTGACAGGAGGGAGTAAGGCCAGTTCATCGGCTTCCCTCCGCTCTCCCTACGCCGTCACTCCGTCCACTTGAAGCGTCTGGATCGACTTCGCCGCGAAGGGGACCGACAGGGTCTTGCCGGAGAGGTAGGTGTCGGAGTGCGGGGTGTAGAGGTCCGCTCCGCCCGTCGTCACCGTGTTCCAGCGGGGGACCAGGCCTCCCGAGCCGCCGGTCACCGAGGAGAAGCGGGACAGGTCGAAGGTCAGGGTCTGGGCCGAGGAGGAGGTGTTCGCCGCCACGATGACCAGGCGTTTCGTCTGTCTGTCCAGGGCCGCCGCCGCGTAGCTCGCTCCCGTGTCCAGGATCGTCATCCCGGGGCGGATGTGGCGGGTGAACTGTGCCAGTACGTAGTACTTCGTCTGGACCGCGCCCGGCTGCAGGGTGCTCGCGTCGTACGCGATCGTCGCCCAGCCGGCGCTCGGGTCCATCACCTGCCAGTGGACCCAGGCCGTGGGGTGCAGCCAGCGGAAGTCGTAGAGGAGGTTGCCGGCCAGGGTCAGGCCCGTGGCGTCGGCGTCTCCCGTCTCCGAGTTCCACAGGGCCTTGCCCGCCGTCGTCACCACGTCCGTGTAGAGCAGGTCGCGGCGGCCGCCCGAGCCCTGGTAGCCGTGCACGTTCACCCGGTCCACACAGCCCTTCGTCGTCGACGAGAAGGAGTTCCAGGTGGTGCGGGCCAGGTCGTAACTCGTCTCGTCCGACGCCGAGATCTTCGTCGCCGTCAGGCCTCGTTTGTTCAACTCGCTGCGGAGATGGGGCAGTACGGCCGCCTGGACCGTCGCGTCCATGTGGCAGCCCTCCTGGGTGCCCGTCGCCGTCCACCAGGAGGAGGACGGTTCGTTGAAGGCCTCCACCGTCGTGAAGGTCACGCCCCAGTTCTGTTGCGCGTACAGGGCCACCGACGCCAGGTGGGAGGCGTGCTGGCGGTAGTTCCAGGACTGGAGGTTGTTGCCGCCGTCCGAGGCGCCGGAGGGGTTGTGGTTGAGGCACATCCACCACATGGGGGAGTTGGCGAAGAGCTCGCTGATGGCGCCTCGTCGGGTCGCCTTCTGCAGCATCGCGCGCTGCTTCGCGTCCGCCGTCCACTTCCAGGACGAGGACGTCGGGTCCTCGTTCGTCCAGTCCTGCCAGTAGCCCTCGATCTGCTTGAAGGAGGGGATGTCGGGGGAGGCGGTCATCGACTCGCCGCCCACGCTGTTCCAGCTGCAGGCGCCCAGGTTGTAGCGGGCTATGTTCAGGCCCAGGCCGGGGAGTGACGTCCCGCTGTACGTCGTCGTCCTCGTCGTGAAGAAGATGTCGGCGAAGTCGTCCCTCGCTCCGAAGACGTTCGCCCACCAGGCCAGCGAGGTGCCCCAGCCCTCCCAAGTCCCGTAGGTGACCGACGGGTTGATGGTCGTCGTCGCGTCCGCCCGGGCCGTGCCCGTGGCCAGGGCGCTGCCCAGGGCGGCGCCGCCCGCCGCGGCCAGCAGTGTTCTGCGTCGGATCATCGCTGTCTCCGCCCTCTTCTGTTGCGGCTCCGGCAGCAGGAAGCATCGGGGGTGGCGGGTGGGGCTGTCGAGGGTTCTGACAGTGGTTTATAAAACCGGTTGAGGAAGCCGCAGGGCGCGCGCCGGGGGAGTCTGCCGGAGAGGCTGGTTCGCTTGCCGCTCTGGCCAGTTGTGCCCGTTGCACCTACCCTGCGGGCGGCCCCGTGGAGGCCCATGGAGGTGGGTGCGGATGCCGGCATGGTCGGGCGTGCGGGTCGTACGGCACAGCGATCGGCGTCGGCGTGCCCGGCGGCGGCGCGCGCTGTGGGGCGGGGCCGAGGCGCTGGTCACCGTCGGCGTGCTGCTCATGCTGCTGGTCGTGCACCAGCTGTGGTGGACCAACCGGGAGGCCCGGCGCGGCGCCGAGCGGCAGGTGCAGGCGTTGGAGCGGGAGTGGAGGCAGGAGGGGTACGGCGATGGTGGTGCGGGCCTGTCGCCCGGTTCCTCCGGCTCAGGTCCCGCCCCCGCATCGACCCCGGATCCCTCCGAGTCCCGTGCGCCGCAGCGGTCGTACGTGCCCGTCAGTCTGCCCCGGCAGTCCCAGGCGTACGCCGTGCTCACCATCCCCCGGCTCGGGCTGCGGGTTCCCGTCGCCGAGGGCGTGAGCAAGGCCGATGTGCTGAACAAGGGGTACGTCGGCCATTACCGGGGCACCCAGCAGCCGGGGCAGGCGGGCAACTTCGCGCTCGCCGGGCACCGGAACACGCACGGCGAGCCCTTCCGGTACCTGCCCCGGCTGCGGCGCGGGGACGACATCGAGGTGGAGACGCGGACGGCGACGTACACGTACGACGTCGACCAGATCCTGCCGCAGACGTCCGCCCTGGACTCGGGGGTCGTCCGGTCGATCCCGCGCTCGCTCGTCCGGCCCCGGTACGGGTACGACCAGCCCGGTTACTACATCACCCTGACCACCTGCACCCCCGAGTTCACCTCGCGCTACCGGATGGTGGTGTGGGGGAAGCTGGTGTCGATGCGGCCCCGCTGAGCGCTCCGCCGGAAGTGCCGCGATGTGCCGTCGGTCGGCTGCGGCGCCCCGTGTCGGTCGGCTGCGGCGTCCCGTGTCGGTCGGCCGCGGCCTCCCGTCGGTCCGGCTGCGGCGTCATCGGGGCTGGTCGCGTCCCACGCGGCGGAGCCGTGTATCGGCACAGCCCCGCGCCCCTTCGGGGTGCTGCCGAACCGCAGTGGACCTCGCGCAGCCTGCTGAGCGCGCCGCTACGCCCGCTCCCGCAGCACCATCACGCTCACCGCCCCCACCGCCGCCAGGCCCGCCGACACCAGCAGGGCGATGTTCGCGCCGTGGGCCAGGTTTCCGGTGGACGTGGCGAGGGCGATGGTCAGGGCCACGCCGGCGCAGGAGCCGATGTAGCGGAAGGTCTGCTGGGCGCCGGAGCCCATCGCGGCGCGTTCGCGCGGGACCGACTCGATGGCGAGCAGCGGCAGCGCGCCGTTGAGCAGGCCGCTACCGACACCGCCGATGATCAGGCCGGGCAGCAGCCGGGTCCAGGAGCCGGAGGCGACGGTGCCGAGCAGGGTCAGGACGGCGATCGTGTGCAGGGCGAAGCCGACGGCCAGTTGGGTGCGCGGGGCGATGCGGCCGGCCAGGTGCTTGACCTGGAGGGCCACCGCGAAGCTCAGGCCGGACCAGAGCAGGAACAGCCAGGCCGTGTTGATCGGGGACAGGTGGAGCGTCTGCTGGAGCAGGGCCGGCAGGAAGCTGAACATGCCGATCACCGCGAGGCCCGTGAACAGTCCGCCGGCGGCCGAGGCCAGGAAGCGGGTGTGGCGCAGCAGGCCGAGGTCGATCATCGGCGTGCCGGTCCGGTGTTCCACGGCGGCGAAGAGCGCGATCAGGAGGACGGCGGCGGCCAGCAGCAGTGCCACCGGTGCGCGGAGCCAGCCGTCGCGGCCCAGGGTCAGGGCCGCCACCAGGGCGACCAGGGCGAGGCCGAAGGTCAGGGCGCCGAGGACGTCCGGGCGGCCGCCGCGCGGGGCGCGGGACTCGGCGAGGGTCCGGGTGCCCAGCGCGGCCACGGCGACGGCGGCGGCGCCCAGGACGCCGTACGCCACCCGCCAGGTCGGCAGCGCGCCCGCGACCAGCGGGCCCACCGCGATGCCGCCGCTGACGAAGGCGCCCCACACGCCGGTCGCGTGCAGCCGGCCGCGGGGGGTGGGGAAGGCCGCCACCAGCAGGCCGAGGCTGCTCGCCAGGATCGCCGCGCTCGACGCGCCCTGAGCGATGCGGGCGAGGGTGAACTGCCAGGTGGAGGTGGTGAAGGCGCCGAGGGCGGTGGTGATGCCGAGGGCCAGGGTGCCGCCGAGGAAGATCCGGCGGCGGCCGTAGTCGTCGGCGAGGCTGCCGGCCACCAGCAGGAGGGCGGCAAGGCCGAGCGGGGTGCCGTTCAGCAGCCAGGCCTGGCCGGAGAGCGGGGTGTGCAGGGCGGCCGCCGTGTCCGGGAGCGTGACCATCGGGGCCGTGTACGTCATCAGCGCCACAGCGGTGGCCGCGCTGGTCAGGGCGAGGGTGGCCCGGGGGCGTGCGGGGGCGTCCCGGACGGTCGCCTCGCGTACGGATGCGGCGGCGGGGGTGGTGGTGGAGTCGAGCCCGGTCATGGCGTGGTCCTGTCTTTCCGGGGCCTGTGGTGCTGTGCGGATCAAGCGGTCAACCGATGGATCACTCGGGTGACCGACTCACGGTTCGGTCATTGAACTGACCTGGCTCCGCCACCGTAACACTGTCGGTTCGGTCACCGAACCAAGAAGTCGGAAAGTGGCTACAGTGGACGGCATGGCACTGGGCAAGGACTACGCGACACAGGAGTGCTCGATCGCCCGCGCGCTCGAGATCGTCGGCGAGCGCTGGACGCTGCTCGTCGTGCGGGACGCGCTCTACGGCGTGCGGCGCTACAACGACTTCCTGGTCCACCTCGGCATCCCGCGCGCCGTCCTGGCCGCCCGCCTGCAGACCCTGACCGCCGAGGGCATCCTCGAGAAGCGCCGGTACCAGGAGTCGCCGCCGCGTGACGAGTACGTCCTCACCGAGCGCGGCATCGCCCTGTGGCCCACCCTGCGCGCCCTCGGACTGTGGGGCCGCGAGCACTTCACCGAGACACAGCTGCGGTACTTCCGGCACGCCGACTGCGGCGCGGACCTCGGGCCCTACGACGAGTGCCGCGCCTGCGGGGTCGTCGTACCCGTCGCGGACGTGGTCATGGTGCCGGGCCCCGGCCTCGACCCCGACCCGGCGGACCCGGTCAGCAGGGCCCTGCTGAAGCCGAAGCGACTGCTGGAGCCGCTGGAGACGGAACCCGCCTGACCTGAACCGGTCAGGAGGCGCTTGAACCGGCGCCCCTGAGGACGTCGATGCCGGCCTGGTCGGTCGCCTCCGGGCTGCCGCCCAGCCGGTGGACGACCACCCAGCGGCCGTCCGCCATGGCCCCGGCGAAGACCGAGGCGTGGCGGGTCGCGCCGTTGTGCCAGAGCAGCGGGCCGGCCGTCTGCCAGGAGGGAGCGGGATCCCCCAGCCGGCGCTCCAGCACCAGCCGGACGAGCAGATCGGCGACCGCACGCGGGGTCGCCCACAGACCGCCCGCCGGAAGGATCGCCCCGTCCATGGTCCAGGGCCTGCGGGGCCTGCCGAGGAAACCGGGTGCCAGCAGGCGCCGGTCCGGGTCGGGGTGTGCGCTCACCTCATGGACGTCCAGCGGTCGCAGCACGTGCTCGGCGAGCAGTTCCCCGTACGGCGCACCGGCCGCGCGGGCCAGGGCCGCGCCGAGGACGGCGTACCCGAGGTTGGAGTACTCCTCCTGCTGTCCCGGCGGCCGGACCACGACCTGGTCGAGCCGCCCGAGCAGCCGGTGCAGGGCGGTGCCGTCGAACGCGGCGTACGGATCCCGGCGCCCGGTGCCGGGCGGGAGGCGCGGCAGCCCGGAGGTGTGCTCGGCCAGGTGCCGCAGCGTGATGCCGGTGCCCGGGGCGGCGGGGAGCCGGCGTTCGACCGGGTCGTCCACGTCGAGCAGGCCCGCGGCGGCCATGCGCACGAGCGCCGTACCGGTGAGCACCTTGGTGAAGGAGCCGATCTCGACGAAACGGTCCACGGCGTGACCGTCGTCGACCTGTGCCGGAGAAGTGTCGGTCAGGACGCAGGTGGGAATGCGGGGCATGCGGGGGCCCTTCAGGTGTCGGGTAGGTCTACCTGTATAAAGGGCAAAGAGGCATGGATGGTTGAGGCCGTGGGGAGGGGAGCCGAGTGGTCCGCAGTCTGACGCGCTCGCGTGCGCTCGCCCCGCTGCTGCTTGTGCTGCTGCCGGTCGTGCTGCTCGACACCGGTAACCTCTCCGCGACCGTGGCGCTCGCCGCGACCGCGGCGGCCGGGGCCGCGTTCGCCGCCTGCGCGCTGATCGCCGCCCGCTCCGTGCCCGCCGTCCCGCCCACCCGGGTCCGTACGGCGATCCGCGACCGGGCCCGGCGTACGGCCTTCCTGCCACAGCGCGATCCCGACGCGCCCGGCCGGCGCCGGCCCAGGGCACCCGGGCACGCCCTTCCGGCGACCGCCGCGTAGGGCACGTCACTCCTTCTGTCTGCGTGACCCCGCGCGGGTCGTCATGCCGATTCACTCCGTTCCGGCACGACGAGACCCCCGGAGGGCTCACCCATGTCCGTCTTCTCCCTCTTCGCCCGCCTGGTCGAGCACCTCGCCGACCTGCTCCAGCCGCTCTTCCACGCCTCCGCGGCCGCCGCCGCGATCGTCCTGTTCACCGCGCTCGTACGACTCCTGGTCCATCCGCTGTCCCGCGCCGCCGCCCGCGGCCAGCGCGCCCGCACCGCACTGCAGCCGCGTATCGCCGAGCTGCGCGAGAAGCACGCCAAGGACCCCAAGCGGCTGCAGCAGGCGGTGCTCGAACTGCACGCCGAGGAAAAGGTGTCACCGCTGTCCGGGTGCCTGCCCAGCCTGCTCCAGCTGCCCGCCTTCTTCCTGCTCTACCACCTCTTCTCCAGCCCCACGATCGGCGGCGGCAGCAACGGGCTGCTCGGCCACCGGCTGTTCGCGGCGCCGCTGGGCGGGCGCTGGGCCGACACCCTCGCCGGCGGTGGACTGTTCGGCCCCGCCGGGCTGGTCTATCTCGGGCTCTTCCTGATCGTCGCGGCCGTCGCCGCCTTCACCTACCGGCGCACCAGGCGCATGATGGCCGCGGGCCCGGTCGCGGTGGGCGCCGGGGGCGGCGAGCAGGTGCCCGGGCTCGGCGCGGTCAACAAGGTCATGCCGTTCATGTCCTTCTTCACGCTCGTCACCATCGCGGTCGTACCGCTGGCCGCCGCGCTGTACGTCGTCACCAGCACCACTTGGACCGCGGTGGAACGGGCCGTGCTGTACCGGTAGAGGGCGCGGTCACGGCCGCGGTTACGGTCCAGTACGTGAACAGGGTCTTGCGGAGTGGACGTCGCGATTGGAGGATCGACCAGTCCTCCGATGGCTGCACCCGTCGGTCGGGCGCCCGCGATCGAGGGAGATGGTGACCATGAAGCTGCTGCGAGTGGGTACGGCAGGGGCCGAGCGGCCGGCGCTGCTCGAAGCCGACGAGGCCCTGCGGGACCTGTCGGGCATCGTGGACGACATCGACGGCGCGTTCCTCGCCGACGAGGCCGCGCTCGACCGGGTACGGGCGGCTGCCGACTCCGGCGAACTGCCCTATCTGGACCCGGCGGGGCTGCGCATCGGTCCGCCGCTCGGCCGCATCGGCAAGATCGTGTGCATCGGGCTCAACTACCACGACCACGCCCGCGAGACCGGCGCCGAACCGCCCGCCGAGCCGGTGGTGTTCTTCAAGGCGCCGGACACGGTGGTCGGGCCGAACGACACCGTGCTCGTCCCGAGGGGATCGGCCAAGACCGACTGGGAGGTGGAGCTGGCGGTCGTCATCGGGCGTACGGCCCGCTACCTGTCGTCGGCCGAGGAGGGGCTCGCGCATGTCGCCGGGTACGCGGTGGCGCACGACGTGTCCGAGCGGGAGTTCCAGATCGAGCGCGGCGGCACCTGGGACAAGGGCAAGAACTGCGAGACGTTCAACCCGCTGGGGCCCTGGCTGGTGACGGCCGACGAGGTCGCCGATCCGCAGAACCTGTCGCTGAAACTGTGGGTCAACGGGGAGCTGAAGCAGGACGGTACGACGGCCCAGCAGATCTTCCCCGTGGGCGAGGTCGTGCGGTACGTCAGCCAGTTCATGACGCTGTACCCCGGCGACGTCATCAACACCGGGACGCCGGCGGGGGTGGCCATGGGGCAGCCCGAGCCGAAGCCGTACCTGAAGGCCGGGGACGTGGTCGAGCTGGAGATTCCCGGGCTCGGCCGGCAGCGGCAGGAGCTCAAGGACGCCTGAGGGGGGACGGGGGCTGCGCGAGTACGGCGGGTGCGGGTCCGTCGTGCTTTCTCGCGCAGTTCCCCGCGCCCCTGAGGTGGGAAGACTCACCCGAGCAGAGAAGCGAGCGTGCGCCATTCCTCCCTCGGGAGGCTGTCCCTGTCACCGTCGGTGATCATCTGGAGGGCCACGTGGTCCGCGCCCGCCTGGTGGAAGGTGTCGATGCGGTCGCGGATGCGGCTGTCGTCGCCCCAGGCGAAGACCGCGTCGACCAGGCGGTCGCTGCCGCCGTCGGCCAGGTCGTCCTCGGTGAAGCCGTGCCGGAGGAAGTTGTTGGTGTAGTTCGGCAGGGCGAGGTACATCGCGAGGGTGTCGCGGGCGAGGGAGCGGGCGCGGGACGGGTCGGTCTCCAGGACGACCTTCAGCTCCGGGGCGAGCAGCGGGCCGGCGCCGAGGATCTCGCGGGCCCGCGCGGTGTGTTCGGGAGTGACCAGGTACGGCACCGCGCCCGCCGCCCGGTCGCGGGACAGCTCCAGGACCTTCGGGCCGAGGGCGGCCAGCACCCGGCGGTCGGCGGGCATCCCGGCCTTGTCCAGGGCGTCGAGATAGGCGACCAGGGCCGAGTACGGGCGGCGGTACCGGTCGGCGAGCTTGGCGTGGCTCACGCCGAGGCCGAGCAGGAAGCGGCCGGGGTGTGCCGCGTCGACCTCGGCGAAGGCGGCCGCGCTGGTCCCGGCGTCGTACTGCCAGATGCTCTGGATGCTGGTGCCGACGGTGAGGCGGTCGGTCGCCTCCAGGAGGGGCACGGCGTGCCGGGCGGCGCTGCTGCCGCCCAGCCATACGGCGCCGAAGCCGAGCTCCTCCAACTCGGCGGCCGCCTCGCCCAGTTCACCGCGCCGGGAGGGGTCCTCCGCGCGCAGGCCGATGCTCCAGATGCCGTACCGGCCGATCCGGTCCTTCAGGTTGCTCACGGTGCTCATGGGTCTGTCCCTCCGGGTGGGGCCGTGACGATCACGTCTGCAGCCATTCCCAACCGGAGGGATCCCTCACGTAATCCCGGTGGGTGTCACACTTTCAGGAACTGCTCCAGCGCCTCCACGACGAACCTGTGGTCCTGCAACTGGGGCAGGCCCGAGACGGTCACCGCGCCGATGACGCCCACGTTCTCCACGTTGACCGGGAACGAGCCGCCGTGGGCCGCGTAGGTGCCGGGGTCGAGGCGGGAGGAGTCCTCGAAGGTCGTGCCCTTGGCGCGGAAGCGGGCGCCGACCAGGTAGGAGGAGGCGCCGTAGCGCTCGACGACCCGGCGCTTGCGGGCGATCCAGGCGTCGTTGTCCGGGGTGGAGCCCGGCAGGGCCGCGTGGAAGAGCTGCTGGCCGGCGCGGTGGATGTCGATGGCGACCGGGGCCTGGCGCTCCCGGGCCAGTTCGACCAGCAGCGAGCCGAGGGCCCAGGCGTCGTCGTACGTGAACCGCGGGAACACCAGGCGGCGTTCCTGCGCCTCCAACTCCTCGACGGACGGCGTGAGTTCGGGGGTGGTCCTGGGGGTGAGCTGCGGATGGTGCTGCTGGCCGTGCTGGTGCTGCTTGTGTGGCATCAGAGGGTCACCGCCACCTTGTCCGTGGCCGACCTGCGGGCCGCTTCCAGTACGTCGAGGGCGGCGGCCGCCTCCAGGGCGGTCACCGGGTTGGGGCCCTCGCCGGTCAGGGCGCGGGCGACGGCCGTGTAGTAGGCGGGGTAGTCGCCGGGCAGGGTGGGCACGGGGGTGCCGGCGCCGGTCAGCGGGGACTCGCCGGCCCCGATGCGGCCGTACAGGGACTCCGGCTCCGCGCCCCACCGGGGGCCGGGGCGCAGGCCCTCGCGCAGGGCCGCCTCCTGCGGGTCGAGGCCGTACTTCACATAGCCCGCGCGGGAGCCGAGCACCCGGAAGCGGGGGCCGAGCTGGGCGGTCGTCGCGGAGACGTAGAGGTGGGAGCGGACGCCGCTCGCGTGTGTGAGCGCGATGAAGGTGTCGTCGTCGGTCTCGGCGCCGGGGCGGCGGAGGTCCGTCTCGGCGTACACCTCGGTGGCCGGGCCGAAGAGGACCAGGGCCTGGTCGACGACATGGCTGCCGAGGTCGTAGAGCAGACCTCCGATCTCTGCCGGGTCGCCGGACTCGCGCCAGCCGCCCTTGGGCTGGGGGCGCCAGCGCTCGAAGCGGGACTCGAAGCGCCACACGTCACCCAGGTCGCCCCGGGAGACCAGCTTGCGCAGGGTCAGGAAGTCG
Source organism: Streptomyces sp. NPDC001153 (assembly GCF_053598315.1). NCBI lineage: Bacteria > Bacillati > Actinomycetota > Actinomycetes > Kitasatosporales > Streptomycetaceae > Streptomyces > Streptomyces sp. NPDC001153. The sequence continues at coordinate 147,090 of NZ_JBSFJZ010000004.1, read as the reverse complement.
TTGTCCCAGCGGCGGTTCTGGAAGACGGACAGGAGCAGGCCGCGCTCCTCGGCGAGGGCGGCGAGGTCGCGGGCCTCGGCCGCGGTGCCGGCCACCGGCTTGTCCACGACGACCGGCAGGCCCGCCTTCAGGGCGGCGGTGGCGAGCGGGACGTGCGTCCTGTTCGGGGAGGCGACGACGATCAGGTCCAGCTCCTCCGCGCGGTCGAACAGTTCCTCGGCGGTGGCCGCGAGCCTCACGTCCGGGAACTCGGCGCGGGCCTGCTGCTGCCGCTCCGGGTTGGAGGTGACCACGGTGTCCAGGGCGAGGCCCTCGGTGGCGGCGATCAGCGGGGCGTGGAAGACGGAGCCGGCGAGGCCGTAGCCGATCAGGCCGACGCGGAGGGGGGTGGCGGTCGTGCGTCCTGTCATGGATCCCATGGATCCACTTTCGCAACGCTGTTGCCAAAGTGCAAGTGGTGGGGACAATGGGTGGCGTGAACAGGACGAGGACGGGGACCGGTGTGTCGGCGAGCGGCGGTGGGCCGGCGGGAGCGAACCTCGTCGCGGTGCGGTCGCACAACACCGCGCTGGTGCTGGGGCTGCTGCGGGACGCCGGGGCGGAGGGGATCAGCCGGCTGGAGCTGGCCGAGCGGACCGGGCTGACCCCGCAGGCCGTCAGCAAGATCACCGCGCGGCTGCGGGAGGAGGGGCTGGCGGCGGAGGCCGGGCGGCGGGCGTCGACGGGCGGCAAGCCGCGGACCGTGCTGCGGCTGGTGCCGGAGGCGGGGCACGCGGTGGGGGTGCATCTGGACCGGGACGAGCTGCGGGCGGTGCTGGTCGATCTGGACGGAGCCGTGGTGGGGGAGCGGCGGGCCGAGCTGGACCTGGGGGCCGGGGCGGAAGCCGTGCTCTCGGTGGTCGGGGTTGCGGTGCGGGGGGTGGTCCGGGACGGGCTCGGCCCGGGTGCGGACGGGCCGGCCGGGGGCGGGTCGCTGCTCGGCGTGGGGGTGGCGCTTCCGGGACCGCTGGATCATGCGCGGGGGGTGCTGCACCGGGTGACCGGGTTTCCCGAGTGGGACGGGTTTCCGCTGCGGGACGCGCTCCGGCAGCGGTTGGGGGTGCCGGTGGTGGTGGACAAGGACACCAATGCGGCGGCGCTCGGGCTGTCGGCCGGGGGTTCCGGCGGCGAGGGCGGGTCCTTCGCGTATCTGCATCTCGGTACGGGGCTCGGGGCCGGGTTGGTGATCGGTGGGCGCGTGCACCGGGGGGCGCGGACCGGGGCGGGGGAGTTCGGGCACCAGGTGATCCAGCTGGACGGGCCGCCGTGCGAGTGCGGGAACCGGGGGTGCGTGGAGGCGCTGTGCCTGGCGGCCGTGGGGCGCGGGGAGACGGGGGAGGCGGCGCGCGTGCTGGGGGTCGCGGCGGCGAATCTGGTCGGGCTGCTGGACATCGACACGGTGCTGCTCGGGGGGCGGACGGTGGCGGGGGCGGCGGAGGCGTTTCTGCGGGGCGTCGGGGGGGTGCTCGAGGCGGCGCGGGCCCGGCGGGAGGGGGGCGTGGGCGGGGCGGTGCCGGTGCGGATCGTCCCGCGGGGGGAGCGGGTGGTGGCCGAGGGGGCCGCGCAGCTGCTGTTGGCCCCGGTGTTCGGGCGGGGGGACGCGTGAGGGACGCTGTGACAGGGTGCTACGAAGCCGTCGGCAGGTTCAGCTGCCAGGAGACGCCGAAGCGGTCGTTGATCCAGGTGAACTTGGTGCTGAAGCCGTAGTTGCCCGGGGGCATGAGTTCCGTGCCCTGCTCGGAGAGGGCCGCGTGGAGGCGGTCGATCTCGGCCTCGTCCTCGCACTGCACGAAGAGCGAGATGGCGGGTGTGAACGTGAAGTCGTGGGGCGCGGGGCTGTCGATGCACATGAACTGCTGACCGGCGAGCGAGAACGTGGCCCGCCGCACGCTCCCCTCCTCGCCGGGCCCCTCGGCCCCGTAGCGAGCAATGTTGACGACCTCGGCGTCGTCGAACAGCGAGGTGTAGAACGTCATCGCGTCCTCGGCGTTGCCCTCGAACATCAGGAACGTGGTGATCTTCTGTGACGCCGCGATCTTCATGCTGCATGCTCCTCAGACGCTGTCGGGCGGCGCAGGTCCGCCCGAGGTGTTCACAATGGACTCAAGCGCATCAATCGAACCAAACGGCCACCGCCGTCTCACGGAACGCACCGCTCGGTGCAGTGAGGAGTGAGTATGCGCTGCTCTCGCATCACCACCGCAACCCTCGTCGGCGCCAGTCTCGCGGCCCTCGCCGGCACGGCCACCGCCGCACCGGTCGGCACCGTCAGTCCCGCGAAGGTGAAGGCCGGTCAGACCGTATCCCTCACGCTCACGGGATGCAGTGATCCCAGCCGGGGCGGCCGCGCCGAAGGAGCGCCGGCCGGCCATGGCACGACGGAGCGCACCCCCATCGGCATCGTGGACCTCAAGCCGCTGGAGAACGGCACTCTGGCCGGGATCGCCGCGACCGTGTCCGACGCGCGCCCGGGCGTGGCGCAGATCTACATGGCGTGCGCCTCCGATCCGGACGCTGTGGTCACGGTGGACGTCACCATCACCGGCTGACCCCCGCCGAGCAAACTCAACTCCTGAACCCACCGCCTGAACCCACGGCCTGAACCCACCGCCCGGCCTCCGTCCATCGGGCGGACTTCGCGTCCCGTACCGGAGTGGCTGCCGCAGGGCGCCGGTCCTACCGGCATGGTTATGTGTTTATGCGACTGTGCACACCTTTGTCCCTCCGCCTCGCCGCAGCCGCCGCCGCGTCCGCCTCCGCCGGTGTGGCCGTCCCCGCGGCACCGGCCGCCGCCCTCGCCGACCCGCCCCCCGCCTGCGTCGGCGCTGACCCGCGGGCCTTCCCGCTCGCCGCCCGGATCCGTGGCGGTCCGGCCTCCTACGACGCGGGCGGCGGATACGGCACGTGGTACATCGACCTCACCAACACCACCCGCCGCGCCTGCACCGGCGTCCACCCGGTGGTCGTCCTCGTCGACGACAAGCGCACCCTGCAGCCGGACCAGCCCAAGCTGGAGTTCTACGACGGCCCCACGGCCCGGCCGGTGACGTTCGAGGGCACCGACGAGCAGGAGCTGATCGGCGTGCTCGACGGCGCCGGGTTCAACGGGTTCGCCGTACCGCCCGGGAGGACCGTCAGCGTCAAGGTCAGACTCGTGTTCCCCTCCGACACCGCGTCCGACCAGGTCACCGCCAACGCCGCCGTCGTCCAGCGCCGGGGCGACGACGGGGAGTGGATCGGGGAGTCCAATGCCTACCGGTTCGGGATCGGTGAGTACGCCCCGCCGTCCCCGGACGCCACGAAGGACGGCGGCGTGGCACCCGGCGAGTCCGCAGGCCCGCGCGCCACCCCCGGCGCCGGCATCACCACCCCCGGCATCACCACCCCCGATACCGACCCCGCCCCGGACCTGTCGTTCCCCGAGGGGGCGGAGGACGCCGGGGAGCGGGCCGGCGAGCTGGCGCGCACCGGACCCCGCCTCACCCGCGGGCTGCTCGCCGCCACCGCCGCGGTCCTCGGCGTCAGCGGCGTCGCGTTGCTGCTCCTCCGCAAACGCCGCTGAGCCGGGGCTGGTACGCCCATGCCGGGGGTCGTACGACGGGCACCCCTGCCGTCTGCGACGATCTTTGCGTGGACTACCCGAACGACCAGGCCCCCGGCGCCCCCGTCCGCTCCGGCATCCCCGAGCACGGGCGCATCCCCAAGTACTACGCGGTGAAGGCACGCATCGCCGCGCTGCTGGAGGAGCTGGGGGAGGGCAGTGTCATCCCCACTGAGCGGGACCTCGCCGAGCGGTACGACGTCGCCCGGGAGACCGTACGGCAGGCCGTACGGGAGCTGGTGCTGGAAGGGCGGCTGAGGCGGAAGGGGCGGGGGACGGTCGTCGCCGGTGCCAAGCTGGCCCAGCCGCTGTCGCTCGCGAGCTACACCGAGGGCGTGCGCCGGCAAGGCCGTACGCCCGGTCGTACGCTCGTCACCCTCGACCGGTTCCCCTGCCCGCAGGCCCTCGCCGCCGAGACCGGACTCACCCGGGGTGAACCCGTGTGGCACCTGGAGCGCGTGCTGCTCGCCGACGAGGAGCGGGTCGGCCTGGAGAGCACGTACGTCGCCGTCGAGCGGGTGCCCCGGCTGGACAGCGACTTCGACCCGGACTCCTCCTTCTACGGCTATCTCGCCAGTCAGGGCATCTCCTTCGGCGACGCCGACGAGCGCATCGAGACCGTGCTGGCCACACCCCGCGAGGCGCTGCTCATCGGCACCCCGCCCGCCCTGCCGATGCTGCTGATCCACCGCGTCTCCCGGGACACGGAGGGCCGGCCCCTGGAGCGCGTGCGCTCGCTGTACCGGGGGGACCGGTTCTCCTTCACCACCCACCTCAAGGGCTGAAAAGCGGCTTATGTCCCGATATCGACCCCCGCTCTAATATCACGGGAAGATAACGGGTCTAGCCCAAACGTGATGGGTCGTTCACGCTCTCGTTGTCAGCCGGATGTCTCCGGTTCCCTGATCGCGAGGAGCGTTGCCGTCGTGAAAGTGACAGTCGTCGGAGCAGGCGTGGTGGGCACCATGCACGCCTGGCATGCGGTGCAGCGTGGCCACCAGGTCGTCCAGATCGAGCGCGAGGCCGAGGCGCGCGGCGCCTCGCTGCGCAACTTCGGGCAGATCTGGGTCAGTGGCCGCGCCGCTGGAGAAGAGCTGCAGACCGCTCTGCGGGCGCGGGAGCTGTGGGAGGGCATCGGCGCACGGGTACCGGCGCTCGGCTTCCGGGCGAACGGGTCCCTGACCCCCGTCCGCGGCCCCCTGGAGCTCGCCGTCGCCGAGGCCGCGGTGGCCCGCGCCGACGCCGCCGCCCGCGGCTACAAACTCCTCACCCCGAGCGAGGCCCGCGCCCTCAACCCGGCCCTGCGCGGCGACTTCACCGCCGCCCTGTACTGCGAGCGGGACGCGGCCGTCGAGCCGCGCACCGCCCAACTCGCCCTCCGCGCCGAGCTGTTGAAGGCATCGAACTACACCTTCCTGCCGGGCCGGGAGGTCCGCGAGGTGACCGGCGCCGGGACCGTCCGGGACGACCACGGCGACGTGCACCGCGCCGACGCGGTCGTCCTGTGCACCGGCGCCTGGCTCGGCGGACTGGTCCGCGAACTCGCGGGACCGGAGCTGCCCGTGCGCCGGGTACGGCTGCAGATGATGCAGACCGACCCGCTGGGCGAACCGCTGCCGACGTCCGTCGCCGACGCCGACAGCTTCCGCTACTACCCGGCCTACGCCTCCCCGGCCCTCGACCGGCTCAACACCGAACAGCCGCAGCCGGAGACCGCCGCCACGCACCGGATGCAGCTGCTCATGGTGCAGCGCGCCGACGGCGGACTGACCATCGGCGACACCCACGAGTACGAGCACCCCTTCGCCTTCGACACCGTCGAGGAGCCGTACGAGCACCTCACCGGCGTGGTCGAGTCCCTCCTCGGCCGGCCGCTGCCGCGCGTCCGGCGCCGCTGGGCCGGCGTGTACGCGCAGTGCACCGAGCCCGGCCGGGTGGTGCACCGCCGGCAGGTGCGCGAAGGGGTGTGGCTGGTCACCGGGCCCGGCGGGCGCGGCATGACCTGCGCCCCCGCGATAGCCGAGACCACCGCGAACGAACTGGGCTGGTGACCACCCCCATGACCCCCGTAACCACCGACATCCGGCTCGTCGTCCTCGACATGGCCGGCACGACCGTCGCCGACGGCGGACTGGTCGAGCGCGCCTTCGCGGCGGCCGCCACCGAACTCGGCGTCGAGCCCGGCTCGGCCGAGCACGCCGAGCACCTCGCCTACGTCCGCGCCACCATGGGCGAGTCCAAGATCTCCGTCTTCCGGCACCTGTTCGGCGCCGAGGACCGCGCCCGGCGCGCCAACACCGCCTTCGAGAAGGCGTACGGCGACCTGGTCGACGGCGGCCTGATCGCCCCGGTGCCGGGGGCCGAGGAGGCCATCCGGGAGCTGGCCGGCAGCGGCCGTACCGTCGTGCTGACCACCGGCTTCGCCCGCGTCACCCAGGACGCGATCCTCGACGCCCTCGGCTGGCGGGACCTCGTGCCGCTCACCCTGTGCCCGGCCGACGCCGGCGGGCGCGGGCGGCCGTACCCGGACATGGTCCTGGAGGCCTTCGTCCGCACCAAGGCCGCCGAGGACGTGACGCAGGTCGCCGTCGTCGGGGACACCTCCTACGACGTGCTCAGCGGGGTGCGGGCCGGGGCCGGGCTGGTCGCCGGGGTGCGCACCGGGGCCCACTCGGACGCGGAGTTCCGGGCCGCCGGGGCCACGCACGTCCTCGACTCCGTCGCCGGCCTCCCGGCGCTGCTGCGGGGAGACCGGTGAGATGGGCATCCGCTTCGACTCCGTCACCGTCGCCTACGACGGCAACGTCGTCCTCGACTCTCTCGACCTGACCGTTGAGCCCGGCGAGGTCATGGCGCTGCTCGGGCCGTCCGGCTCCGGCAAGACCACCGCGCTGCGGGCGGTCGCCGGGTTCGTACGGCCCGTGTCCGGGCGGGTGCTCCTCGGCGGCAGGGACGTGACGGACCTGCCGCCGTACCGGCGGGGCATCGGGATGGTCGTCCAGAGCTACGCGCTGTTCCCGCACATGCGGGTGGACGAGAACGTGGCCTTCGGGCTCAAGGCCCGCAGGGCGGACAAGGCGGAGACACGGCAGCGGGTCGCCGAGGCGCTGGAGCTGACCGGCATGGCCGCCTACGCCCGCCGGCATCCGCGCGAGCTGTCCGGCGGGCAGCAGCAGCGGGTCGCCATCGCCCGCGCGCTCGCCATCCGGCCGGACGTGCTCCTCCTGGACGAGCCGCTGTCCGCGCTGGACGCCCGGCTGCGGTCCGGGATGCTGGCCGAACTCGCCCGGCTGCACCGGGAGTTGCCGGAGATGTCGATGCTGTACGTCACCCACGACCAGGTCGAGGCGCTGACGCTGGCCGACCGGATCGCGGTGATGGACGCGGCGCGGCTTCAGCAGTGCGGTACGCCGCGCGAGCTGTACCGGGCGCCGAAGAGCGAGTTCACGGCTTCCTTCGTGGGCGGCGCGAATCTGCTGCCGGTGACCGTGGGTTCCGGGGGCGTCGGCTTCGCGGGGACCGAGCTGAAGGTCGACGCGGGGGAGGTGGTCGCGGGGGCGCGGGCCACGTTGTGCGTACGGCCGCATGTCATCGCACTGGGGCAGGGCCCCAACCAACTCGACGGTGTCGTACGGGAGATCCAGTGGCGGGGAGCCACACATCGGCTGTACGTCGAGGTCGACGGGCATTCCGTCATGGCGGACGTGCGCGAGCTGAAGGAGCCGCCGGCGCTCGGGGACCCGGTGAGCCTGCACTTCGCCGCCGAGGACGCGGTGCTGCTGCCCGCAGGGGTCGGCCATGAGTAGGCGGCTGCTGTGGGCCCTTCCTCCCGTGGCCCTCCTCGCCCTCTTCTTCCTCTACCCCCTCGCCCTCGTCGTCCAGCAGTCCTTCCAGCCGGACGGCGGAGGCACCTCCCCGCAGCCGTACGCGGACGTCTTCGCCTCCGAAGCCTTCCGGAACGCGCTGTGGACCACCGTCTGGCTGGCGCTGGCCTCCACCGCCGGATGCCTGGTCCTGGGCTTCCTGCTGTCGCTGGTCATCGCGTTCGTACCGTTCCCCGGGGCGAAGGCGGTGGCGCGGTTCATCGACGTCTACCTGTCCTTCCCGTCCTTCCTCATCACGCTGGCACTGCTGTTCATCTACGGCACCACGGGCATCATCGGCTCCTTCCAGTTCCTCACCACCCCCTGGGGGGTGCTGCTGGCGGAGGTCACCTACTTCACGCCGTTCGTGATGCGGCCGCTGCTCGCCGCGTTCTCGCAGCTGGACACCGCCCAGCTGGAGGCGGCCGGTTCGCTGGGTGCGCGGGCACCCCGCATCGTCCGCCGGATCATCCTGCCGGAGTCGCTGCCCGCGCTCGCGGCCGGCGGGAGCCTGGTCCTGGTGCTGTGTCTCAACGAGTTCGGGATCGTGCTGTTCACCGGCGCGAAGGGGGTCACCACCCTGCCGATGCTCGTCTACAGCAAGGCGATCCTGGAGTCCGACTACCCGGGCGCGTGCGTGGTCGCCGTCGTCAACGTCCTGATCTCCGTGGGCCTCTACGGCCTCTACCGGGTGGTGAGCCGTCGTGCTGGTGCATAGCCGTGGGGCCAGGTGGGCGGTGTGGACGCTGTTCCTCGTCCTGTTCGTGCCGGTGTTCGCGCTTCCCCTGCTCGTCGTCCTCGGCGCCTCCTTCGCCACCCACTGGTCCGGCGTCCTGCCCTCCGGGCTGAACACCGCCAACTACCGTGCGGCGACCCGGGGTGAGGCCCTGCAGGCCCTCACCACCAGCCTGCTCACCGCCACCGCGGCCAGCCTGCTCGCGCTGACCGCCGGCACCTGGGCCGCGCTGGCCTCCGCCGCCCTGAAGAAGCGGTACCGGCGGCTCATGGACGCCCTGTTCGTGCTGCCGGTCGCCGTGCCGTCGGTCGTGGTCGGACTGGCGGTCCTGGTGGCCTTCTCCAAGCCGCCGATGCTGCTCAACGGCACCCGGTGGATCGTGATCCTCGCCCACACCGTGCTGGTCACCGCCTTCGCCCACCAGTCCGTGTCGGCGGCGATCACGCGCCTCGACCCGGCCTACGAACAGGCCGCCGCCTCCCTCGGCGCCCGGCCCGCCCGCGTCCTGCTCCGGGTGCGGCTGCCGTTGCTGCTGCCCTCGCTCACCGCGGCGGCCGGCCTCTGCTTCGCCCTGTCCATGGGCGAGCTGAGCGCCACGATGATGCTCTATCCGCCCGACTGGACCCCGCTGCCCGTCCTGATCTACGCGGCCACCGACCGCGGTGCCCTGTTCACCGGCTCCGCCGTCGCCGTGGTGCTGATGGCCGCGACCCTGCTCGTCCTGTTCGCCGTCTCCCGGATCCGCACCCGGGCCTCGTACCGCTGAATCCCCCTCGGTAATTCCCTTCACCACGCCAGGAGTTGGCCTCGCCATGCCCAGAAACCGCCTCACGCTCGCCGTAGCCCTCGCCCTGCTCGCCACCCCCCTGCTGTCCGCCTGCGGCGGCTCCTCGGCCGCCTCCGACGCCAAGGTCGTCACCGTCTACAGTGCCGACGGCCTCAAGGGCGAGAACGGCGACGGCTGGTACGACAAGGTCTTCGCCGACTTCACCAAGCAGACCGGCATCAAGGTCAAGTACGTCGAGGGCGGCTCGGGCGAGATGGTGCAGCGCGCCGTCCGCGAGAAGTCCAACCCGCAGGCCGACGTGCTGGTCACCCTGCCGCCGTTCATCCAGCAGGCCGACAGCAAGGGCCTGCTGCAGAAGTACGAGCCCAAGGACGCGGACCAGGTCAGCGGCGCCGACAAGGCCCCGGACGGCACCTGGACCTCGGTCGTCGACAACTACTTCGGGTTCGTCTACAACAAGAAGGAGCTGAAGCAGGCCCCGAAGACCTGGGACGAGCTGCTCGACGGCAAGTACAAGAACAAGCTCCAGTACTCCACTCCCGGCGTCGCCGGTGACGGCACCGCCGTCCTCATCAAGGCCATCCACGACTTCGGCGGCAAGGAGCAGGCCCTCGCCTACCTGAAGAAGCTCCAGGCCAACAACGTCGGCCCGTCCGCCTCCACCGGCAAGCTCGCCCCCAAGGTGGACAAGGGCGAGCTGCTCGTCGCCAACGGCGACGTGCAGATGAACTACGCCCAGTCCAAGACCATGCCCGACCTCGGCATCTGGTTCCCGGCCGGCAAGGACGGCAAGCCCACCACCTTCGCCCTGCCGTACGCGGCCGGCCTGGTCACCAAGGCCCCGCACGGCGAGAACGGCCAGAAGCTGCTCGACTTCATGCTCGCCCAGAAGCAGCAGCAGGAGGTCAGCGGGATCGGCGGCGGGTTCGCCGCCCGGCAGGACGTCAAGGCCACCGACGCCAACGCCATCGCCCTCACCAGGCTGATGGACGGCGTGGAGTTCTTCGAGCCGGACTGGAACGACATCGACAAGAACCTCACGTCGTACGTCGAGGACTGGAAGTCGGCGACGGGGAGCTGATCCGTTCGACCGGCGAACGCCGGGGTCAGGATCAGGCCACGCTGATTAGGCTGGGGGCGTCGGTACGCCGTGGTTCCGGCGCCCCAGCCTTTCCGACCGTACGCACGCCAGGAGACGCACAACATGGCAGACCGCAAGCCGATCGAGTCGTGGCTCACCGACATGGACGGTGTCCTGATCCACGAGGGTGTTCCGATCCCCGGCGCCGACGCCTTCCTGAAGAAGCTGCGCGAGTCCGGACGGCCCTTCCTGGTGCTCACCAACAACTCCATCTACACCGCCCGCGACCTGCACGCCCGGCTGCGCCGGATGGGCCTGGACGTGCCGGAGGAGAACATCTGGACCTCGGCCCTGGCCACCGCCCAGTTCCTCGACGACCAGCGGCCCGGCGGCAGCGCCTATGTCATCGGCGAGGCCGGTCTGACCACCGCGCTGCACGACATCGGCTACATCCTCACCGACCACGAGCCCGACTTCGTGATCCTCGGCGAGACCCGCACCTACTCCTTCGAGGCGCTGACCAAGGCGGTGCGGCTGATCAACGACGGCGCCCGGTTCATCGCCACCAACCCGGACAACGTCGGCCCCTCCACCGAGGGCGACCTGCCCGCCACCGGCTCGGTCGCCGCCCTGATCACCGCCGCGACCGGCAAGAAGCCCTACTTCGTGGGCAAGCCCAACCCGCTGATGATGCGGGCCGGGCTCAATGCCATCGGGGCCCACTCCGAGAACTCCGCGATGATCGGCGACCGGATGGACACCGACGTCCTCGCGGGCCTGGAGGCCGGCATGCGCACCTTCCTGGTGCTGTCCGGCGTCACCCAGCCCGACGACGTCGACGGCTACCCCTTCCGCCCCTCGCAGGTCGTCGACTCCATCGCTGACCTGGTCGACCTCGTCTGACCCGTCCCGTCCTGCCCTGACCGGACCCCGATCGGCCCCGATCGGTTCTGACCTGGGCCTTTCAAACCCCGATCCACCCGTTCGGAGCAATCGGGCGCCTCCCGAGGATGCGGAGGCGCCCGGGGCGGGGGAGCCTCCTGATATCTGGAGGTTCACGATGGGCTCACTACGCCTCACTGTCTGTACAGGAATCCTGGCCGTCGCCGCGTTCGCCCCGGCGGCCCACGCGGCCGACTCGGGCTCGGTCTCCGTGACGCCCGCCGCCCCCGCCCCCGGCACCGACGTGTCCGTGCGGGTCCACGGCTGCTCCGGGCCGCAGGGCACCGCCGCCTCGGCCGCGTTCGTCGCCGACGCCCGGCTGACCGGCGCACAGGGCACCCTGGCCGGCGAGACCCGCGTCCGCTCCTCCCTCAAGCCGGGCGCCTACGACGTCAGGATCACCTGCGCCGACTACGTCATCACCGGGAGGATCACGGTGGTCGACAGGGAGACGGCACCGGGCCGGGCACCCGGGCAGTACCAGGATCCCGCCGGCCGGCCCCCCACCTCCGCCTCGCCCGTCGCCCCCGTCCCCGCGGGCGGTGGCGGCACCGCCCACTTCGCCACGGTGGCCACCACCGAGTCCGGCCCCGACACCGTCCAGACCGTGACCGGCCTGGCCCTCGCCGCGACCGCGGCGGTCGCCGTCGGGCTCCGCGCCCGCCGCAACCGCGGCACCCGCTGAGCACGGGCCATGTCCCACGACCGTGCGCGCACCACCGGCACCGAGCGGCTCGTCACAGCCCTGACCTGGACCCTGCTGCTGTTCGGGCTGTGGCTGTGGGGCCGCGGGCTGACCGGCGTACCGCACACCACGGGCGGCTCCGCCACGGGGAACCTGTTCGCACCCGCCGAGGCCCCCCGGCTGCCCCGCCCGGCCAGGCCGCTCGGGGACGCCGTACCCCAGCGCGTCGACATCCCCCAGCTGGGCGTGCAGGCTCCGGTGGTCAGCCGGGGCCTGGACGCCGAGGGCGCCGTCGACCCGCCCCCCTTCGACCAGCCGGGCGTGGTCGGCTGGTACGGCGCCGGCACCGCACCCGGCGCCAAGGGCGCGGCGCTCCTGGTCGGGCACGTCGACACCGAGACTCGGCCCGCGGTGTTCTACAAGCTCAGCACCCTCGAGCCCGGCGAGACGGTCCGGGTGGTCCGCTCGGACGGCAAGGTCGCCCGGTTCACCATCGACGACGTCCGTGTCCTGCCCCGCGCCCGCTTCGACGCCCACCAGGCCTACGGCCCCCACCGGCCCGGCCGCGCCGAGCTGCGCCTGATCACCTGCGGCGGCTCCTTCGACCGCGCCGCCCGCAGCTACACGGCCAACGTCGTGGTCTCCGCATACCTCACCGGAACCGCGGGCTGACCCCCGCACACCTCGCCCCCCACGCCCCGCGGGGCGACCTCGCGACCTCGTGACGGACCGGGTGGATATGCCAGGATTGGCCCTGGACCGGTGCGCCCAGGGGGGACCAGGGGGAATTCGCATGGACGACAGCAGGGGGGCCCGCCTTTCCGGGCGGGCGTCGGCGGCGGTGGTGGTGCTGGGGGCGGCAGCGCTGCTCGCCGGATGCTCCTCCGGCGGCGGGGACGAGAGCGGCGACCCGGGAGCCCGGATCACCCAACAGCCCAAGGCCGCCGACCCGTTCTGGGTGAACCCGGACGGCACCGCCGCCCGCCAGGTCGGCGCCTACGAGAAGTCCGGCAGGAAGACCGAGGCCGCGCAGATCCGCAGGATCGCCGAGCAGCCGGTGGGGGAGTGGATCGGCCCGGAGAACCCGGAGAAGGAGGCGCGCGGCTTCACCGAGGCCGCCGAGAAGTCCGACCGTACGGCCCTGCTCGTCCTCTACAACATCCCGCACCGCGACTGCGGCCAGTACTCCCAGGGCGGCGCCGCCGACGGCAACGCCTACCGCGCCTGGATCGACGGCGTGGCCCGGGGCATCGAGGACCGCCCCGCCATCGTCGTCCTGGAACCGGACGCCGTACTCCACCTCGTGGACGGCTGCACCCCGGACCGGTTCCACGAGGAGCGCTACGACCTCCTCAAGGGCGCGATCGCCAAGCTCAAGTCCCTGCCGAACACCAAGGTCTACCTGGACGCGGGCAACGCCGGCTGGGGCCACCCCGACCAGATCTTCCAGAGCCTGCAGCAGGCCGGCATCGACCAGGCCGACGGCTTCTCCGTCAACGTCTCCAACTTCTACTCCACCCAGGACTCCCTCGCCTACGGCAAGCAGCTCTCGGCGAAGGTGGGCGGCAAACACTTCGTCATCGACACCAGCCGCAACGGCAACGGCCCCTACACCGGCGGCGACCCGGCCCAGCGCTGGTGCAACCCGCCGGGCCGGGCGCTCGGAGAAACCCCGACGACAAAGACGGCGGACGCCCTGGTGGACGCCTACCTGTGGGTCAAGCGGCCGGGAGAGTCCGACGGCACGTGCAAGGGAGGCCCGAAGGCGGGGGACTGGTGGGCAAGTTATGCACTTGCCCTTGCCGCCAACACCAAGTGACTACGGAACCCTGACCCACTGAGCCCTGCTCGGTGTCCCCTGATCGTCGTCGACGAACAACATGTACCAGCCGGAGGTCACCAGGTTCCGGTTCTTCGGGACCGTCACCGTGATCTTGTTCCCGGCCGCCTTGAAGTCCAGTGCTATGGACCGCTGGTCGACGTCCGTCACATGCGTGGACGCACTCGGCCGGATCAACCGCACCTTCTTGACACCGGCCGCGTGATCCGAGGTGAACGTCCCCGAAGCGCCGCGGGCGATCGTCTGCGGCCCTCCACCGAGTGTCGGCCGCGAGTCCCGGTACAGATACGGCGGTGTGTAGATCTCGATCCGCTGCTCGAACTTCCCCGGCTTGGTGTTCGCCTTGTCGCCGTACAGCGAGTCGGACCCGAAGAACATCACCCGCCCGTCCGGCAACAGGATGGAGCCGGAGTGGTAGTTCCGGCCCACCAGCGGATCCGCGACCCGGGTGAAGCTGTTGCTGTCGGGGTGGTACAGCCGCGCCTGCAGGATGTCGGAGTCGCCGCGCCCCCGGTAGTCCTCCGAGCCGCCGGAGACCAGCACCGTGTCGTCGGGCAGGATCGAGGACTGCGGATACCGCGTGCCCTTCTCCAGCGATGGCCCGTCCACGAAGTGCGGGTTCTGCGCCTTCAGGTCGATCAGCCGGGTCTTCTTGCTGGACAGCTTCGACTCACCGACGCCGCCGCCCCCGATCACCATGAACCTCTCGTTCTGCGCCGGAGGCAGCAGCACGGTCCCGGACGTCTCCATCGCGTTCGGGTCGCTCAGCCCGGGCAGCCTGGTGAACCTGTTGGTGTCGACGTCCCAGATGCCGGGCTCACGGCCCACGTTGTCCGGTCCGTACCCCGCGTTCGAACCCGAGTAGAAGATCTTCCCGTTCTGCATCAGGAACAGCGCCGGATATGTGGGGAACTGCCGGACCGTCTTCGTGTACGTCCACTTCTTCGTCCTCGGGTCGAAGACCTCGTTCTTGCCCGGTACCAGCTGACCGATGTCGTCGAGGCCGGAGACACTGAGGATCCTGCCGTCCGACAGGGTGGTGAGCGTCGGGTACCAGCGGGCCTCGTTCATCGGGTCGACCTTGATGTACCGCTCGGCGACCGGATCGAACTCGTAGGCGTCCTTGATCCCCTCGAAGTCCTTCTTGTCGAGGGCGAGCTTCTGCGCGATGCCGTAGGTGTTGCGCGCGTCGGCGCCGGTCAGGCCCTGGATGCGGTAGTTGTCCTGGGTGCCGGTCTCGTACTGGGTGCCCTCCTGCGGCGCCTCGACGTAGACACGGCCGTAACCGGGGTTGTTCCGCAGCCACTTGCCGGTGCTGTCGAAGACCTTCGTGGCGCGCGGGACCAGTACCGAGTCCTGGGAGACGAACGTCCTGCCGTTCTGTTTGCCGGTGAACCTGGTGCCCGCGGGCAGCGTCATCGGCTTGTCCGGGTTCTCGTTGTAGAGGATCATGACGCCGCCGGCCTTCTTGACGTCACCCTTGAGCTTCTCGTACCGCTTGGTCCCGCCCGCGATCAGCAGGTTGCCGTCGGGCAGCTGGGTGTGGCCGGTGCAGAACAGGTCGTTGGGTGTGGGGACCTTCTTGATCGTGCCCTTGACCGGGTCCCAGATGCGGGTGTCGAACTTCTTCCTGTTGAAGTTGTCCTGGTTGTTGCCCGAGCCGGCGACCAGCAGCACCTTGCCGGTGTGCAGCAGCGCCGCGTGGATGGTGTCCTGGCGGTACTCCGGTGGGAACTCGATGATGTCCCAGTGGCCGTTCTCGGCCTTGTACTCAGGTCTGTTGATCTTGTACTGGTGGTACTGCGCGGTGCCGAAGCGGTAGAGCCACGGCCCGTTCATCCCGGCCAGCGCGAGTACCACCGCCGTACCGATCGCGAGCCTGCGGGCGCGACGGCGGCCGGCCTGGTCCTTCATTCCTTGCTTCCCCCAAGTCCGCCAAGGGCGATCTGCATGGTCTGCTCGTTCTCCCCGCTCCGGTCCGCCTCCCGGCCCCCGTGCTGCTCGCCGGCCGCCCAGGTGGGCCGCTTGAGCGGCAGATGGGCCGCGTACGGCGCGGGCACCGCGTCCTGCGGTTCGGCGATCGCCGTGGCCGTCGCCGGCTTCGGCCTCTTCCGTTCCTGCCGCAGCGTGTACCGCCAGGCGAAGATCGGCGAGGCGGTGATCAGCAGGGCGAGACACCCCCAGGTGATCATCGCGGGGTGGGAGTGCCCGAACACGAAGCCGGCGGCGAGCGAGCCGGCGAAGACCAGGATGAAGAACCAGTGGACCCGGAACGTCCCGAACAGCGTGTCGGGGCTCGCCGATTCACCCTTGGGCGTGACCACGAACCTGCTCTTGCGGCGCAGTACGGCGTCCATGAGGGAGCGCGCGTAGATCGGCGCGGACAGGGCGGACATCACCATGCCCGCGACACCGCCGGAGCCCTCCGGCTCGTGCGGGGAGACGTTGTGCCGCCGGTTCCAGATGTACAGGCCGATCTGGAGCGCGGAGGCGTTGCCGTACAGCATCAGCCACACGGTCGGGTCGATGTTCACGCCCGAGGCGCCCAGGCCCAGGAACAGGGCACAACTCAGCGCCGCGAGAATCCAGTTGAGGGCGGACATCGGATAGAAGATGATCATCATCGTGTAGTTGAAGAGCTTGCCCGGCCCCAGCGTGAACAGGCCCTTCCAGTACTGCTTGAGGATCGTCTCGTACGTGCCCCGGGACCAGCGCAGCTGCTGGGTGAAGAAGTCCGTCCAGGCGTTCGGGCCCTCGCCGACCGCGAGCACGTCCGGGGTGTAGACCGACTTCCACTTGCGGCCCGTCGCCGGGTTCTTGGCGCGGTGCATCTCGAAGCCCGTCGCCATGTCCTCGGTGATGGAGTCGTACAGGCCGCCGATCTGCCTGAGGGCGCTGATGCGTACGGCGTTGGAGGTGCCGACGAACATCGGGGCGCCGTAGCGGTTGCCGGCGCGCTGGATCAGGGCGTGGAAGAGGAACTGCTGGGACTCGGCGGCCTTGGTGACGAACGTGTCGTAGTTGCCGTACACCTGCGGGCCGATGACGAAGCCGACGTCCGGGTCGCGGAAGTAACCGAGCATCCGCTCCAGGTAGTTGGGCAGCGGCACATGGTCGGTGTCGACGGAGGCGAAGAAGTCGTAGTCGCCGCCGTGCGCCTCCAGCCAGGCGTTGTAGTTGCCGTGCTTGGTCCTGGCGCGGTGCGGCCCCTTGGGCTGGTTCCACTTCTCCACCCCCTTGCGGGTGAAGTGGTGCACGCCGAGCCGGGCGCAGACCTCCCTGACGGCCGGGTCGTCGCCCTCGTCCAGCAGCCACACGTGCAGCAGGCCCCGGTGGCGCAGCTTCACCGCCGCCTCCAGGGTCCTCGTCACCATCTCCAGCGGCTCCTTGCCGGGCACATAGGTGGTGAGGAAGGCGACTCTGGTTCCGGTCTCGGGGACCACCGGGACCGGGTCGCGGGCGACCAGGGTGGCGTGGGCGTTGGACAGCACGTTCATGCAGCGGAAGAACTCGATCAGGCCGATCGAGACGAGCATGACGACGTCGAGCGCCGGCAGGAAGTCGTAGGCGGGATAGTCGCGTTCGGTCCAGTGCTCGGGCTGCAGCAGCCAGAACAGCAGGACCAGGGAGAGGAGCGGGGCCGCGCCCAGCATGAGCGCGGCGCGGATGCGGTGCGGCTCCTGTGAGAGCAGCGACCGGTACTGCACCCTGTACGGCTTCGCCGGGTCGGGCTGGGTGAGGGGGCCCGCGAGCCGGCTGTAGTGCTCGTAGTCGTATCTCGGCAGGCTCTTCTTGATCCGGCGTAACTGGCCCGTCCGGTGCCCGATCACCCTGAGCTGTGTGGTCTGTGACGGGTCGTCGTGAGCGTGGCTGTGTCCGGCGCCCGTCGGCGTCGACGTCATGAGTCATTCCCCCCACACGCAGGTCACCGCGTGTTCTGTCGCTGTGGTGGCTCGCAGTCCCCACGTCTTCCCCACCTCATGGACACGGGACTGGCGACCTTCCGGTTGCATTGATGCCCCCCTCGGCATCGGTTCATGAGCGGGGCCCCCTCCCCGCCGTCCGGCAACCGTTTGCTTCCCCCCAACTCCCGCCAAACGGCGGCAGCTTGGACATCTCAGGGTTCTACGGCGCTCCACATGATCGCAAGACGCGAAACGCGGTGTTTACCGCTCAAACCCGTTCATTGTGGCGCGCGTGGGGCTCGGGGGACGGGGGCGCGCCGCTGGTCCCGGGTGACCCGGGTGACCCGGGTGGCCGGGGTGTGCCGGTGCTTCCGGGTGACCGGGGTGGCTGGGATGTGCCGGTGGTCCCGGGTGGCCGGGATGTGCCGGTGGTGGAGAGGCGGACGCGGATGTTGCCGAAGTGATCTCTTATGGCCTCCTCCGCCCGCAGTGAGTCGCCGGACCGCACCGCGTCCAGGATCTCCCGGTGCTGGCGGCAGGTGACCCTGGGGTCCTGCGGCACGTCCACCAGATCCTGCTGCACCCGGTGGAAGGCGTCCCAGAACGCCTCCAGCACCTCGCTCAGCAGCACGTTGTCCAGCCCCCGGTAGAGGGTGGCGTGAAAGGCCCGGTCGGTCTCGGCGAGGCCCGCCCCCTCGGCGGCCTCCTGCTCCATACGGTCCACGAGGCCGTCCAGTTCAACGAGGTCCGCCTCGGGCAGCCGCCCGGCCAGCCGCGAGACCAGCCCGGTCTCCACGGCCTCGCGCAGCTCCAGCAGCTGCAGCAGGGAGTCCTCGCCACGGTAGTGCCCGGCGACGGTGCGGAAGGCCAGCCCCTCGATCATGGGTGCGAACGACATCGAGCCGACGTACGTCCCGAACCCGTGCCGGATCTCCACGATGCCCATGGCCTGGAGCGCTTTCAGGGCCTCGCGGACGGAGTTCCGGCTCGCGCCGAGGTACTCCATCAGCTCGGGCTCGGTCGGCAGCGGGGCACCCGAGGGCAGCCGTCGGTCGACGATCAGCTTCTTGATCCGCTCCTGGAGGTCCCGGGCTGCCATGGCGAGAGGGTATCCGGCCAGTCGGGGGGAGGGCCCGGTTCCGGACAGGGGAGATTTCCGGACATGCGAAAAGCCCCCCGCTTTCGCGAGGGGCCTCCCGGTCGGTGCGCCGCCAGGGACTCGAACCCCGGACCCGCTGATTAAGAGTCAGCTGCTCTAACCAACTGAGCTAGCGGCGCCTGCTGACGGAGATAACTCTACCCGACCTCCAGGGGTGCCCATGACCACCCCCGGGTGATCGGCCGGGGGTCCGGAGGGGCGTGTACATCATTCGGGCCGTCAAAGTGGCGGTCCGGTGGACAGTTGGAAAACTGATCAACGTGCAATCTCGCGGACAACGCCCCTTCGAATGTGAGGTAGATCGCATGCCGGCTCCGGTGTTCGTGGACTTCGACCCCACCCGCGACTGCGACTGCCCCGGTTGCGTCCAGGAGCGACGGGCCGGCCCCGGCCCGTCGTCCGGCCGCCCCCGCGTCCGCCCGGCGGCCTGCGGGATCGTGGCCGCGGCCGCCGCGTCCGCCGTCCTCGGCGCGGCCGCCCCGGCCGCCGCCCTCACCCCCGTCCGCCCCGCCGCGGTGGAGCGCCTCCATGCCCCCGACGACGGCGAGTCCGACACCCCCCAGGGCGCCCCGGGCCCGCTGTACGGCCCGAAGGGCAAACCGGCCGAACCCGGCACCACCCCTACCCCGGCCACCACCCGGACCAAGATCATCGACCGGGCCAAGATCTGGGTGACCGCAAAGGTGCCGTACAGCATGGAGGCCTACTGGACCGACGGCTACCGGCAGGACTGCTCGGGCTATGTCTCCATGGCCTGGGGGCTGCCGGGCAACGAGTGGACGGGCAGCCTCGACCAGTTCGGAGTGAAGATCACCAAGGAGGAGCTCGAGCCCGGCGACATGCTGCTGTACCACAATCCCGACAACCCGGAAAAAGGCTCTCACGTGGTGATCTTCGGCGGCTGGACCGATTACAAGCACACCAACTACACGGTCTACGAGCAGACACCCCCGCACACCCGCAGCCAGGCCACCCCGTATCCCTACTGGAGCAACGCCGACAAGTACGTCCCCTACCGCTACAAGGGCCTGACCTCCGGCGGGAAGGGCGCGGAGACGGTCTCGGCGGCGGGAGGACCGGGCCGCGCCGCCACGCGGGGAGTGCCCGTCTCGCACGGGGTGCCCGGCTATCCGGGCAGGGCCTCCTTCCGTCCGGGCGCGGAGAACGCGTACGTCACGCAGCTGGGCCGCCGGTTGATGGAGAAGGGATTCGGCACGTTCTATCCCGCCGGTCCCGGTCCGCGCTGGGGTGAAGCGGACCGGCGCGCGGTGCAGGCCTTCCAGCGCACCCAGGGCTGGCGCGGCGGCGCGGCGGACGGCTTCCCGGGACCGGAAACCTGGCGCCGGCTGTTCGCAGACACGGACCCCGATCGCGCGACGGGCCTCTGAGCGGGGGGCCGGGGGGGGCGGCCTTTGAAGGCTGGGCCGGGTG